>JAISYH010000034.1 GCA_031270015.1 Burkholderiales bacterium
AAATTTCGCGATGAATGTCTTTCGATGGAATGGTTTCGTAATCGGCGAGAAGCCAAAGTCATCATCGAAGACTGGCGAATTCATTATAATGAAGCCAGACCTCATTCGAGCTTGGACTACCTGACGCCGAATGAGTTCAAAGAAAAGCGGGACAATGATTTACTAACAACGGCCCAATCCTCTAGTTCAACTTGGTAGGAAAAATGAGCGCAGGTCACCAGGTCGTCATCGGAAACAGGAGATGGCGTGTAATACAGAGTAGACCGGCACAACTTGAGCAGTTAGGTTTGACGGACGATGGAAAGCGTATGCTTTTTATCGACCATCGCTTGGCGCTCGCACCGGGAAGCCGACCGAGCGCGACGAACAAAAAATCGTTCTCCAGCGCCAACTGACCAATCTTGGCGTGGCGTTCTTTCAAATCGGGTTGTTGGGCGCGATGACCTACACCGGTTTCGAACAGATCAACCGCATGTTCCGACAGTTGGCTCTTCCAACGGGTGATCTGGTTGGGGTGGACATCAAAGCGTTCGGCAAGCTCGCCCAAGGAGGTATCGCCTTTGAGGGCGGCAATGGCGACTTTGGCTTTGAAGGCTGCGTTATGGTTACGACGAGGGCGTTTCATGTTTCTGCTCTTTTCTATATCCGGTAGATACCGGTTGAATATAAAGCAGAGTTCCCACCTAAGTTACTGTCCGATTTTCCGGGACCCTTTCTGCCGTTAGTAATGGTAACGACATTGCACAATGTACAGCGTACCTTTTTCAACCTTATAAACAAATCGATGTTCCTTATCCATGCGCCGTGACCGGCACCCGGTCAAATTATGTTTGAGCGCTTCGGGGGCGCCAATTCCAGAAAACGGCTCTCTTTGTGTGTCCTGGATAAGCCAATTGATGCGGTTTAATGTCTTTTTATCCGTTTGCGCCAATACAGGTAGTCTTCCCATGCGGGCGAAGACCATAACGACATCATGATTCTATAATCCCGTGCTCTTTGGCTTTGCCTGCCTCAATCTCTGCAACCGCCTTTTCCAACCTGGCTGCGTTTCTGGGGCTTGCCATGAGGTAAGCAGTCTCAGCATAGGCGTTGTAATCTTCCAGGCTCATTAAAACGGCTGGTTTGCCATTTTGACGTGTGAGAATAACTGGCTTGTGGCTGTCATTCACTTGACCTATGACTCCCGCAAGCCGCGCTCTCAAATCTGTGTATATGATTGTTTTCATCTTTTATTTATCATTTAATCTGGCTGATCCTGCTTAATAACAGGAATACTGTATTCGTTACAATACATACACATAAATAAGTACATATATGGCTGCGCCCCCGCTGCCAGGATGATCAAAAAAAAACGGGAGAGCAACGCTCCCCCGTTTTTGAAGAACCAACAACAATTAGAATGTGCCGGTGATGTCGCGCGAGAACTTGTGGTTCAAACGACCCGCGTAGTTCGCGTTCACCAAGCCGGCGCTGGTTTCGAGCGCGCCATTGTTGAACACTTGCACCGCAAAGCCGACAACCGGCAAACCAATGTATTGCGTGGCGTCGCTCGATGTGGCGGGTGCCCCTGCGCTCGTCGCGTCGAAACGGGTAGTACTGCCCGAAGCAACTTCCAGGAAATGCGCGCTAGTAAGCTTCTTAAAGTTCAAGCCCACCCAGCCGGTATCATAGCCGGCTTTGAGGTTGTAGCTGTTCTCGGAACCCAAAACCGGCTTGGCGAAGCTGATCACGTTGGCTTCCCAGCACAGCGAGGCGACGCCCGCCGGAGGTTTTGGCGAGAAGTCTTCGCCGGCGAGATGGGTCCGCTCTTCACGATCATAGACGGTGACGCCCATCGTGTCGCATGCGCCACTGGCGGTAAAGTTGGCTTCAAACAGCTTTAGCACCGGAAGCGCATTGCCACTAGGTTCCGCACTGTAATACCAGCGCTTGGTCGGGAAGGTGACGACCCAATCGGTATTGGCTGCCGCGATGCCGCCAGTGACGAATTCATTGTAAATATTGTCGTGCATCAACGTCGCCGATACCGCGTCAATACCATCAGTCCAGGTGGAGATGTAAGTGTACTGACCATCCGTCACCACCGACTTCGGCGGAACGGCTTGCCCCAAATTCGGAAGTTCAGTACCCGGATCTTCCCAAATTTCGTTTGTCGAGAACGCGTCCAGCGCGACCGGATCGACCGCGATATCCAGACCGGCTTTCGGGTTCACCAAGGTGATCGAACCGAACAAGCCGCCGGAAGGCGCGGTCAGATTGGCGTTAGAAGCCAGGACTGTGGAAGCGCAGCCGGGCGGGACGCCGTTCACGTGCGTGATCGCCGTTTCCGTCGCCGAAGCCGCTACTACCGTGCCCATTTCGATGATTTCGAGGTAGCCTTCTTTCGTTCTATCCAGACTCGTGCCGGCGAAATCGCTGAAGTTGCCCGAATAGGCAAAATTCCGGAATTCGGTGCCGCTTGCCAGCGATGGGCGTGTGCAGCTCAGATCGGAGGTATCGATTCTCGCGCCGTCCGCCGTCGGGGTCACCGCCGCCGTCCACACGTCATACTTGGAAAGATACAGGTTGAAGTCGAGAACTTCACGGCTGTTTTTCCCTTCGAGGAAACGAACCTTGACCGCTTTGCCCGCGTTTGTTGAGTTCACCACCGAAATCAACGAGTTGAACGCCGCGCCATCGACCGATTCACGAACCGTGTAATAGGGATAGATCAGAACCTGACCCAACCCGTCGGGATTGACGTTCACGGCTTGCGCTGTTCCCGCTAATCCCACTGCGCTCACACCAGCGAGCGCCGAAACTAAAAATTTCTTTTTGAATGTATTCATAGTAGCAAAAACTCCTTTGAGTTGCCTGTTAAAGTGATCACTTTAAAAAAAACCAACAGCAGTGCAATCTTATTACAAATTTTGAAATTCATAAAGCCCCAACGATATTTCGGGGCTGTTTTTCCCAAAATTTGTATGATTACAACAGTCTGTTCTCTTTATTGGGGAAAGACATACATCGGTATGTTTTCCTCAAAAATCCAAATGTCCTTCGATGGGGTGCGAATCCCGCGCATCTTTGGATGGTCATAAACGAGCGTTCCGTTGACATAACAAAATTCGTTTTCGCAGGAGATATTGTCTACCTCCAAAGCGCGAAACTGAACGACCGTTTTACTCATGAAACCCGGCAAAGAAAGCGTCGCTTTCGATCCCGAACTCAAATACCCGTAGGCTTTCTCATGGTCTTTGGAAATACGCGCGTCCCAAAATTCTTTGCTGCGCCGCGCCACCATGTCTTCTCTGGTTTCTTGAACGGCAGACGAGGCGCTTTCTTTTCCCGCCGGAGGCGCGCTTGCGCATCCCGCCAGCAGCAAGAGCGCGCCCGCCAGAGAAAAAGTGAGTAAGTATGATAAATAACGCATCTCTTTATATTCTTGGATGAACGATTTGAGGATTCGGAGCATAGCCGCCAACTTTCATTTCGTCAATCCTCTTTCGTATCTTCCGGTCTCGCCCAAACTGGCGGCGCGCCCAGTTCTTCGGCGAAATCCGGTGGCAACGCCTTACTCTTTTGCAACACGCCTTCGAGGTTATCCATCCGATAACGCAAATCTTGAATGATGGTGCGGCGGGTTTCATTATCGTTGACCACGCGCGGCGTGATGAAGATCACCAGTTCGGTACGGGTACTCGACCACGATTGACTGCCGAACAAACCGCCCAATACCGGAACGCGGGAAAGATAAGGCAATCCGGCGCTGCCGTCGCTGATGTCGTCACGAATCAAGCCGCCGATCACCATCGTGCCGCCCGAAGGCACCATCATCTGCGTGGAAATCATCCGGCTGGTGGTTTGCGGCGCGGCGCCCATATCCAGCGCTTCGTCGGCTTTCGCGCCCTTGCCGCTGAATTCGATTTCCGCTTCTAGGCTGACGTTACCACCTTCGTTGATGTGCGGCGTGATTCTCAGTTTGACACCGACGTCCAGGTAGTTCCATGAAGTCGAGGTATTGCTGCTGTCGCTACCGTAATGGTAGGTCGATTGAATAGGCAAGCTGTCGATTACTTCGATCGTGGCTTCCTGGTTGTCGAGCGCGGCGATATGGGGATTGGCAACCAGTTTCACATTGTCTTTGCTGCCCGTGGCGTCAATGATCGCGTCGATGGTTTTGCCGGGTTTGATGACCAGATTGAACATGTTTTGCCCAATAGCGCCAGGCGCTTCCAGCGGGGAAATCGCGCCCAAGCCACCAAAAATGTCGCCGGAGGAAAACCACCAGCGCGCGCCGTATTTCGTTTCTTCGGTCAGCTTGACTTCCGCCATCGTCACTTCGATCATGACCTGACGTTGCGGCACATCGAGTTTTTTCAACGCCTGTTCGACCAACTCGTATTCACGCGGTGTGGCGACGATCAAAATCGCGTTGTTGTCTTCGTCGGCAACGACTTCGATATCTTTGGCGATACCCATGCCGCCCGCCGCCGTCGATACTATGCCGCCACGCGCCGCGGTGGTCGTCCGTTGCTGCTGCGTAGCGGTGGTCCGTTGCTGTTGCGCGGCGGTCGTTCCCGTCCGCGCCGCCGATGATGCGCCGCCCAACGTTCCGGTCGTTCTGCCGGTTTGCGTTCCCGTGGTTCTCGGCGTGGTTACTGCCCTACCCGCCGCCGTCGAGGTCGTTGTGCGCGCTCCGGCAACGCCGGGCGCCAACGTCGGCTGCGTGACCGTCGTGCCAATGGATGATCTGCCGGTAAACGCTTGTTGCAACAACGGCGCGACGCGGTCGGCGCGCGCGTATTTGAGCGCGTAAACATAAAGACGCGGCGTGTCGCCCATTCCAACATCGTCGAGGCGGTCGATCCAGACTTTGATTTCATTGAGGAATTCAGCGCGTGGTGTAATCACCATGATCACGTTCAGCCGCTCGATGGGAATGAAACGCGCCGCGCCCGCGAAGAGCGACGCTTCAGAAGAACTATTGAATACCGTTTGCAATTCGTCGCCGATACTTTTCACGTCGGCGTATTTGAGCGTGAACATGCCCACCGACATGCCCGCCATCCAGTCGATGTCAAACATTTCGATGGTTTCCATCAAATGACGCAATTCGAGTTCCGTGCCCGACAAGATGATCAGGTTGCGCGTATCGTCGGCGCGCATCGCTTGCGCGTCTTTGGCGAAGGGTTCGAGAATCGACATCATTTCGCTGGCGCTCACGTATTTCAGCGGCACGATCTGCACCGAAAACCCTTTCGGAAGAGGACGTTGCGAATTACCGAGCTGCGGCGTGACGATGCCTTTTACGCCTGCCGCCGCCGGAATGATTTTGTACACGCCGTTTTCTTTGATCATCGTCGAGTTGTTCATCCGCAACAGTGTTTCCAGCGTCGCGTAAAGCGCGTCGCCCGACAGACCGGAGGTGGATCGAATCGTGACCTGCCCGTTCACCGTCGGATCGATGATGTACGCCTCGCCGAGAATGTCGCCGAGAATGTTGCGGATCACTTCGCGCAAATCGGCGGCTTCAAAATTCAGCACGATGTTTTCGATTTTTTGCTTGGACGGTTGCCTGGACTGCGCTGCCGACGCGCCGCCAATCGGTACGCCGCCGCCCGCCTGCTGCCCTTTGACCATGATGCCCGTGCCTTTGAACACTTTGACGCGATCCGGTTCGTCAGCGCCCGTTTTGACACGATCCGCCGTTTCCGCCAACGCCCGTGAAAACGGCGCCTCCGTGGCGCTCAACGCATCCGTCACGCGCGGACTCACGTCAACGAACTCCGGTTCTTCCGTCGTCGCGCATGAACCCAGAAAAAAACCGCTCGCGCAAACGAGAAAGATCCGTTTCGCCATGTTGGGGATTGCTCGCTGTTCTCTCATCTTCCGTATTCCCATGAAAACCTATTTCTCAAAAAAATCAGCGCGCTCATCGTTGCTGCGCTTGTTGCTGCCGTAATAATTGTTGTTGCGCGCGCTGCGCGGCGCGTTGTTGCGCCGCTTGCTGTTGTTGCTGTTCCAATTGTTGCATCTGTAGTTGTTGTTGTTGCTGTTGCTGAATTTGCTGCGCCGATGGCGTAATTGCGCCTTTCGGTCCCGTCGCCACTTTCAAAAATAATTCTTCTTCCTCGTTGCCCTTTGCCAGCTTCACGCGCCCTTCCGTGACTTCGACGACATTCATGCCGTTCACGGTATCGCCGACACGCACCGTCAGCGCCTTGCCGTCTTTGACGGTACGCAAAAACGCCAATCGTGTCTCGCCGACAATGGCGGTGCCGGTCAGTGTGTACATCCCGCGTTCGATGCTTCTCGGCGCATCCGCCGTCGTTTCCGCCGGCGGCGCAGGTTCGCGCGTCGGCACGAATACCGGACGCGTCGCGGTTTCTTTCATGACCGCCAAATCATCCGGCTTGAACTCCGGCATCAACGAGACTTCCACTGGCGCCGCAGGCGGTAGGCTGATCTCTGGCGGCGATTTACGAATCGACGTGCCAAAGCCGGTTTGCCAACCCAACACCAGCAACAGCAGAATCACCAGCGTCAGCGCGAATTTTCCAAGCGCGTTGAGACTCATGATTCTTCGCCTTCCGTCTTGCCGAGATACGCCCAAGCCGCCACTTCGATCTGCACGTTGATTTCCGGCTCTTTGCCCGCCATCGGCTTATAATTCCGCGAAACGTTCATCGGTCGCATCGTGATGCTATCGACCACCAGATACGGCGTTTGTGATTCGATTTTGTTCAATACTTTTTGCAGGCTGCCGATGGTCGCAAAAAATTGCACGTTCACGCTGATTTTGTTGAACGCGCCGTCTTCTTTCGGCGCGACGGTTTGGCTGGTGGTGATTCTGCCACCGTTCCCTTGCACCGCCGTGCGGACGATATCTTGCAATTCCGCGCCGGCAAGGTTTGCCGCCGTGTTTTTCAGGAAGAAACGGCGGGCGTCGCGTTTTTGCACGATCTCCAACGCCGCTTCGACTTGCGGTTTTTGCGCCACCAGCCGTTGATAGCGTTCGAGAAAATCCTGCTGCTGCTCGATAATCGTGTCGTAACGCCGATGCAACGACCATGCGGGACCGATGAGCGCCGCCAAAACAGCAACGATCAACATCACCAGCAACGCGATTGCGAGAATCCGTGATTGGCGAGGCGTCATTCGGATATTCATGGTCCGCTTCCCTCTTCAACGACTTCACCAACGACTTCTTCGCTGCCATCGGCTTCTTCCTCGCTTTCGTCCGCCTGCTCGTCTCCGGCTTCGGCTCCGCCTCCGCCTTCGTCTTCCGCTCCTTGTCCCGGCATTGGCACGGGCGGCAACGCCGGTTTTTGCGCGGAAGACGCCGTTGATCTTTGCGCGGCGGCGGGTGGTGGTGGCGTGACGACTGTCGGGGTTACCAACGGCTGCGCCGCCGGTGCTTGTCCGGCGGGCGCTTGCGGGGCGGGCGTTGGCGGCGGAGTCGGCGCCGCTTCGACGGGCGGCGGCGTTTCCTGTGGTGGTGGTGGCGGCGGCGGCGGTGGTTCAGGACGCGGCGCGGTCACGATTTCCCGCTCCGCTTTTTCTTTGGGCTTGATCTGCGCGCCAATATCGAACGTCGCGCTTTTCGTCTGTGGAATATCGACCGTCGGTGAACGCGGCGCGGCTTGTGTGACGAAATGCGACTCTTCCAGAAGCGCCACCAACTGGCTGGCATTCTCCGACTCGCCGCGAATGAAAAGCTGACGTTGTGTTTCGTTGTTGCCGGTCACGTTTTTGATTTCCATCTGGTTGAGCCAGGTGTCGTCGGGCATGGTATGCGTGACGCGCTCGAGCATTTCGGTGACCGTCGGATAGGCTTCTTTGCGCTCCAGCACGAAATCATAGTCGGCGACGATTTGATCCAGCGTATTGCGTAAATGTTCGACTTCTTGCGCTTGCTCACGAACCTGGTCGGCTTGTCTGCCGACTTTTTTGGCGTAATCGCGCTTCTGCCAGATCGGCAGCGCAATCGCCGCCGCCAGCAGCAGCAACAGCAAGCATGAAACGCCCGCGATCATCCCATATTGGCGTGACGATATTTTTTTCGCTTTATCGTTGCCGGGCAACAGATTGAACTCGCTATCGACGTTTTGCGGCGGATCGGCAAGCACCGCTTCGATATCCGCGCCCATGTCGCGCAATGTTTGCATCGCTTTATCGACGGTTTTGCGCGGCAACGCCGCAAGCTCGACGGTCATTTCCCCGTGGTCGCGGTGATATTCGACCACGCGAGCGTCGAAATACAAATCTTCGGCGCGGAACGGCGTATGACGATCCAGATCGTAAGCCAACGCTTGTTTTAGGTTTTCTTCGAGCGCATCGGGCAGGGTAAGCGTACGGCGTAATATCTTGACGGACGGCAATGACAACGCGACCGGCGAACCGAGACGCGCAAATGTGGACTGCGCAATGCCGAAGCGCGTTTCGGGCGCTCCGTCGCCCAAATCGATCTTTTCGTGTTGAACGCGGGCGACGCGCCCATATTCCATCGACGGTCGCCAAATCGATATCGTTTCGCCATCAAATTCGACCGCCGGCAATAATTTGCGCTGCTGAATCTTCGAACGAAAGCGCATCGGCAGAAGCTGGACAAGCTCAAACCGCCACCAGCGCCAAAACACCGTTGCGTTCTTTTTCAGTGCGGAGAAGATTGCCGACTTATCCAAAATCTGATTCCGTGATTAACGAATTTCGGAATGAATTTTAACTGTTTAATTGCCGTAAAAAAATGAGTATATGGTTTTTTCTCTTGATTTTGTGAGTTTCTTGCTTTTCGTCTCGCAATTTAAACATGTTGACAAAGTTTAAATAGCATAATGACAAGCGATAACGTAAATATCGGGACTCGAAAATTAATGGCTACGGCATTTCCTGGCATGCGCAAACGCTTGTTTAACCGCTCCAAGGAATGCCTACGCCGTCCGCGCTATCCTTCCTCAACATGAGGGACGGGGCTTGCCGCACACCGGGGTCACTGTCAATCTCAACCCTAATGCGCGAGCAACTTTGAAAATCGCGCCAGAACTCGGATTGTTTTCACCAGAAAGCGCTTTGATAAAGGCTTTCACGACCCAGCCTGGTTTCCTTGGCAAGTTCGGACATTCCGCGCACACGCAATATCGGTTCCCCGCACGAGCGGGGATGAACCGGTATTAGCTTGGTTGCGTTGTCGTATAAGCCTCCGGCGAACCCAAACGGCTGAAAGTCGGGATTGGTATCATTGATGATGTTACCCCAAACGTCGTAATCGATCCGCTGCGCTTCGTCGCCCCAAGTGAGATCATAAACCAGCC
>JAISYH010000030.1 GCA_031270015.1 Burkholderiales bacterium
CAAAGGGCAAGAATACCGCGCGCAAATCAACGTCAGAATCGCGCCGCAAAACATCTGTCGAGCACGGGAACAGATCGCCAGAATCGCCGCGTCCCCTGAATGTTCAGTCGCGGCGCAGGGCAGCAACGGCTTGGGTGTGGACTATACCCGATATGCCAACACGCTGATCCACATCCATTATCTGGACGAGAACGAATCATGAAAAAGATTTACAAAGTAAGGCGACCATACAGCCGCACAGTCATTGACGCCGAATGCGCGTCAGTGGCGGCGCTGATCAAGGCAAACTGGGATTTATTCCCCGACGTTCCGTCGCAGAAACTCAATCTTATTGCTGCTGAGATCGACGACGCGATCAAAAATGGTCAGCGCTATTTCGGGGGTAGCTTTTTCCTCGAACACGGCTTGGGCGCTTGTCCAGCACAAATCGAGTGTGTCTGTCACAAAAATCGCGGCGTCGTTGGCAGGGTGAATTATCCGCCGCGCTGGGCTTGAATGACGCGCGGCGGCTGCGTTATTGGCTGACCGGAGGACGCCCGATACCGGACGGCGTCCTTGCTGATTGCGCTGCGTTGTTGCGCTCAAAAATAAATACCAAACAGGAGGGAAAAATGGACATAGTCAAAGTCAAAGCGGAAGGCACATTGAAGGAAATCCTTGCGCATGCGGTACGAATTGCCTCAGTCAAAAGCTTTTTGATGTTCTTAGGCGAGCGTACGACATATTGGCGCGCCGACGCTGAATACGAAATCAGAGGGCAGGAATACCGCGCGCGAATCAACGTCAAAATCGCGCCGCAAAACATCTGCCGAGCGAGGGAACAGATCGCTCGATACGCCGCTTTCCCTGAACGCTCTGTCGCGGTGCAGGGCAGCAACGGCTTGGGCGTGGACTATACCCGATATTCCGACACGCTGATCCACATCCATTATCTGGACGAGAACGAATCATGATCTGGAAAGAAGATCATCCATGTTGGCAAAGAAGCCGAAAGGCGTGAGAGCAGAAAAGTCAGAACGTTCTGTTCTCAGGACTTTTTGTTTTTTTGACTTAATTCAATCTTTTGTTTGATTTCGCAACGTAGTAAAAACGTAGTAATGCAAAAACGCGCGTGATGGGTTATCACCGCCCGGTGGCGTCGTTCAATATCGGCAAGAAAAGCGAGCATCGCAAGCGCCGTTTTTTTCGTGGGCAAAAATGCCAAATCGGCGATATCAATTAAGATGCTTTGCAACGTCAGACATGTTTGGGACATAGTAAACGGACTGCAAAATACGTAGATCACGATGACCGCTGATCTTGGCGAGCGTCATCGCGTCCACTTTTTCAGCGAGCCGCGTCAGCGCCTCGCGCCGTGAGTCGTGAAAATGCAGGTCGGAAAGCAAGACACGGTCGCGGGTTTTGCGAAACAGTGATTCAAGCTGGTTGCTGCCGATGCCGAAAATCAGATTTTCGTCGGTTCCGCGCATCTGCTTGATGATGCGAACAGCTTCTTTTGAAAGCGGAACAACACGCGCTGTCCCGTTCTTGGTTTCAGTTAGTCTCGCAGTCTGGGCTTTGAGATCAACGCGATCCCAAGTCAACCCGACAATCTCACCGGCACGCATCGCAGTTTCGATCGCAAATAACAGGCATGCCCCGACTCTCGATTGCAGTGTTTCCGGCTTTGTGTCGCGCTCATAGCCACACGCATACAGTAATCGCTCGACCTCATCGTCAGTGATACGCCGATCGCGTGGCTTCGGCTGGGCGGGACGTTTGACAGCGCTCATCGGGTTATTGGGCAGCCAGCGCCATTCTTTGACCGCTGTGTTGATCGCTGCCGACATCAACGTCCACTCGCGGTTGACGGTGCTCGACAGCACATCTTTGAGCCGGTTATCGCGCCAGTGCGCAAAATGCTCTGACCTTAACTCTTCGAGCGCGATTTTTGCGATGCTGTCCTCGCGGATAAATCGCGCAATCCTCATTGTTTCCCATCTGGCGCCTTTATGCTTTGGCGAAACGTCTTCCGAGTAGCGCAGCAGAACATCCCCCAGCGTCTTCCCGCGCACTGGACGTCCAACCAGTTGGGCGTGTTCTTCAGCGTTGATCATGCGCTCCCACTCCTGAGCGTCAAGCTTTGTCAGAAACGTTTTTGTTTTGCGCTGACCTTTGCGATAGATACGCGCTCGCCATTTTCCTGAAGGAAGTTTATCGATACTCATGACCAATTCCGTGACCAAAATATATACGGGTAAGATTACCAAATTGGTCAAATTTGTCTAGATTTGTCCCATTTTGGTCACGATGAAAAATGCTTGAAAACCCCACCAGTAAACAAAAAAGCACGCTATAGCGTGCTTTAATAATTTTAAGGTGTGGTGCCGACGATGAGACTCGAACTCATACGGCTTTCGCCACTGCCCCCTCAAGACAGCGTGTCTACCAATTTCACCACGTCGGCGTGTTTCAGAACGGCATGATTGTATCGTTTTTTACTGGTGGGCGGGCGTCTCTTTCGCTGTTTTTCCCGTAGTCGTTGCCATATCGGAAGACGCTGCGTTCGTTTCGTTGACAGGCGGCGCGGATTCAGTCGTCGTTTCAGCAGGGGTCGCGTTTGCCGGTGGCGCGT
Source organism: Burkholderiales bacterium (assembly GCA_031270015.1). Taxonomy (GTDB): domain Bacteria; phylum Pseudomonadota; class Gammaproteobacteria; order Burkholderiales; family Casimicrobiaceae; genus UBA931. The sequence goes on from JAISYH010000030.1 coordinate 2,615, forward strand.
TTTCCGTTTCGGGAAGCTGCGGAACATCGGCAGGGGTGGACGTCGTAGTCGGAACAGTTTGTTGCTGTTGAACGGCGCGCTCCATCACGCCGCCGTCGGATATTGCCGAGATTTGTTTCGTGCTGTAATAAGTCAACCCCAGGCTGGTAATAAAGAAAACAGTTACCAGCGCGGCGGTGGTACGCGACAGGAAGTTGGCGGAACCCGCCGCTCCGAATATCGAGCCGGAAGCGCCGCCGCCGAATGCTGCGCCCATATCAGCGCCTTTCCCATGTTGTAACAATACGAAAACACAAACTGCTACGGCGACTAAAATATGAATGGCGATTAAAAAGCTAAATAAAAAATCCATTATTTTCTCGAAAAGTGATGTTTAAGACCGTCCGGTCTTGATGATGGTTAAAAATTCTTCGGCGTTCAATGACGCGCCGCCAACCAGCGCGCCGTCAACGTTGGCGATATGCAGTAGTGTTTTAGCATTGGCGGATTTGACGCTGCCGCCATAAAGCAATTGGGTATCTTTGTTTCCAGCACGGTGTATCAGGTCACGCAACAAGGCGTGTACTTCGCCAATGTTGTCGGCGTTAGCGGCGCGACCGGTACCGATTGCCCAAACCGGCTCGTAAGCCACAATCATTTTCGTTTTGAGCGACGTGTCGGCGGTATCGAGTACTGCTGTCAATTGTCGTGTGACTACTGCGTGAGTTTCACCGCGCTCGCGTTCATCCAAAGTTTCACCAACGCAAACGATTGGTTGTAGTCCGGCGGTCGCGGCGGTTTGTGCTTTTTGCGCGACTTGCGCGTCGCTTTCGTGATGATACGCTCGTCGTTCGGAGTGACCGACGATCACGCAATGGCAACCAAAATCTTGCAGCATGGATGCGGAAACTTCTCCGGTCATTGCGCCGTTTGTATGTTTGCTGACATTTTGCGCGCCCCATCTGATACAGCTGCCGGCGAGCATTTGTTCGGTTTGCGACAAATATGGAAAAGGAACGCAGACGGCGACGCGATCTTCGCTACACACCCCGGCGCGCAGCGCGTTGAGAAGCGCGGCGTTTTCCGGCAGACTGCCGTGCATTTTCCAGTTGCCGACAATGTATTTTGCCGATAGCATAATTCAGATGATGAACGAAGAATTTGGAATTGAAAATAATCCGAAATTCTACACAGAGAAGCATGTTTACCGCAAGTAGCGGAAGTCCGGAATGTGTTATGGGTATGTTTCCATTCAGATATGGTTTTTACTTGTGTTTTGCGCTGTAAAATGTCGCCGCTGATCTATAATGTTGCGGTTAAACGCGTTGTGATACCACGAAAGCGGAAACGCAATTATCCGAAACGACACTAAAGGATTGATTTGTCAAACGATTATTATCCCCATCCGTGGCTGGCGCGTGAAGGCTGGTTTTTTCTTACAATCGCTGTCGCGGCTGCCATTCTTTCTACCATTTTGGCATGTTTTTATGGCGTGTTTGCTTGGTTAGCGGGATTGTGCTGGCTGGCGACGCTCTTTGTTTTTCAGTTTTTCCGTGATCCGAAGCGAACAATTCCGACACAAGAAAACGCGGTGTTGTGCCCGGCGGACGGGCGTGTGATCAAAGTGGAGACGACGCAGGACCCCTATCTGCAACGCGAGGCGTTGAAAATCAGTGTGTTTATGAATGTATTCAATGTTCATTCCAATCGTATGCCTGTAGACGGCGTTGTGCGTTGCGTTTGGTATGATGCCGGTCGCTTTTTTAATGCCGCACTCGATAAGGCGTCGTTGGAAAATGAGCGCAACGCGCTGCATATTGTCACGAAAAATGGCGTGGACATCACTTGTGTGCAAATTGCCGGATTAATAGCGAGACGTATTCTTTGTTATGTGAAATCGGGGGACGAGGTCATTCGCGGGCAGCGTTACGGCTTTATCCGTTTTGGTTCTCGGGTGGATATTTATTTGCCGCCGTCGGCGCGAGCGCGCGTTGCGTTAGGAGAAAAAGTGCGGGCAACGGAAACGGTGCTTGCCGAATTACCGTAATCGTCGCTGGCGCGGGAAATTCTATGTTTGAAGACGATCAAAAAGAACGAATTTTACGTAAAACACGAGGCCAGCGGCGCGGCATTTATTTTTTGCCGAATTTATTTACAACGGCGTCGTTATTCGCCGGTTTCTTCTCGATCGTTCAGGGATACAGCGGTTATTTTTCATATGCGGCGGCGGCGATTTTCGTCGCGATGGTGCTTGACAGTTTGGATGGTCGCGTCGCGCGAATGACAAAGACGCAAAGTCCGTTTGGTGCCGAGTACGATAGTTTGTCCGATATGGTGTCGTTCGGCGTCGCGCCAGCGTTGTTGATTTATGTTTGGGCATTAAATCAATTGGGTAAACTTGGCTGGTTGGCGGCGTTTGTTTTTGTCGCTGGTGCGGCGTTGCGGTTAGCGCGTTTCAATACCATGTTGGAAGTTGCCGACAAACGTTGGTTCATCGGATTACCGAGTCCGGCGGCGGCGGCGTTGGTTGCCGGTTTTGTCTGGATTTCGCATGACAATGAAATTATCGCGCGCAATGTGCTGTGGCTGGCTTGGGGGGTGACGCTGTTTGCCGGAATCACGATGATTTCCAACATCAAATATTTCAGCTTCAAAACGATCAATCTGCGTAAAAGCGTGCCGTTTATGTCCATCTCCATTCTGGTGCTGGTATTTGCGCTGATTGCTTGGGATCCGCCGCTGGTGCTTTTTTCTTGTGTCGCGATTTACGCGCTTTCCGGTTTCGTGATTTTCGGCTGGTTGTGGTGGAGAGAACGAAGGCGCAAAGATTAGAACGTTTTTGGCTCAAAAGCGATCATTGTGAGTCATAGGGCGAAGCAATCCAGAGGTTACTGCGGCGCTCTAAGCCTCGCAATGGCGAGCGTTGTTTGTGTCAATAACTAAACCACAAAAATGCGCTAGCGCAAATTGAACCGGCTTTTCACTTCTGTACTATAATATATAGCTTTGTTTTGAGGGCGGCATGCCCGCGTTATCCGGAAATCCTGAGTGCAAAACGTTCGTAATTTTTCCATTATCGCGCATATCGATCACGGTAAATCGACGCTGGCGGATCGTCTGATCCAGCGTTGCGGCGGTTTGTCCGAGCGCGAAATGGATGCGCAGGTGCTCGACTCGATGGATCTCGAGCGCGAGCGCGGCATCACGATTAAGGCGCAAACGGTGGCGTTGCGTTATCAGGCGCGCGACGGACAACGATACTTGTTGAATATGATCGACACGCCCGGACACGTCGATTTCGCTTATGAAGTGTCGCGCTCGTTGGCGGCGTGCGAAGGCGCGCTGCTGGTGGTCGACGCCGCGCAAGGCGTCGAGGCGCAAACGGTCGCTAATTGCTATACGGCGATTGAACAAGGCGTCGAGGTGTTTCCGGTATTGAATAAAATCGATTTGCCTTCGGCGGAACCCGAGCGGGTGATCGAAGAGATCGAAGATATCGTCGGTATCAAGGCGACGGACGCCATTCGCATTAGCGCGAAAACCGGCGAAGGCATCGACGATATACTCGAAGCGATCATCGCGCGCATTCCCCCTCCCCAAGGCAAAGCGGACGCGCCGTTACAGGCATTGATCATTGATTCCTGGTTTGATAATTATGTCGGCGTTGTCATGCTGGTACGGGTCATGCAAGGCACGCTGAAAACTCGCGACAAAATTCAACTGATGTCCACTGGCGCGTCGTACCATTGCGAACAAATCGGCGTGTTCACGCCGAAACCGGTCACGCAATTGGAACTTTCGGCGGGCGAAGTCGGTTTTGTGATTGCGGGTATCAAGGAATTGAAAGCGGCGAAAGTCGGCGATACAGTGACGTTGGCGGGTAACCCGGCGGCTCAACCTTTGCCCGGTTTCAAGGAAGTTAAGCCGCAAGTGTTCGCGGGATTGTATCCTGTCGAGTCGAATCAATACGAAGCGTTGCGCGAAGCGCTTGACAAGTTGAAATTAAACGACGCGTCGTTGCATTACGAGCCCGAGGTGTCGGAAGCACTGGGGTTTGGTTTCCGCTGCGGTTTTTTGGGCTTATTACATATGGATATCGTTCAGGAGCGCTTGGAACGCGAATACGATATGGATTTGGTAACCACCGCGCCGACGGTAATTTATCAATTACTGTTGTTCGACGGTACGGTAACCGAAATCGAAAATCCGTCCAAATTGCCCGACTTATCGCGTATCAAAGAAATCCGCGAGCCGATTATTACGGCGACGATTCTTGCGCCGCAGGATTATGTCGGTTCGGTGCTGACGTTGTGTACGGAAAAACGCGGCGTGCAAAAAAATATGCAATATCTTGGTCGTCAGATTATGTTGACTTATGAGCTGCCGATGGCGGAAGTCGTCATGGATTTTTTTGATCGTTTGAAGTCGGTGTCGCGCGGTTATGCGTCACTCGATTACGATTTCAAGGAGTTCTGCGCGGCGGATGTGGTCAAGCTCGATATTCTGATCAATGGCGAGCGTGTGGACGCGTTATCATCGATGGTGCATCGTTCAGCGGTGCAATATCGCGGGCGCGATGTGGTGGCGCGGATGCGTAAGCTGATACCAAGACAGATGTTTGATGTCGCCGTGCAGGCGGCGATTGGCGGACAAATCGTTGCGCGGGAAACAGTCAAAGCGCTACGTAAAAACGTGTTGGCGAAATGCTACGGTGGCGATGTGACGCGTAAACGCAAACTGCTCGAAAAACAAAAAGCGGGTAAAAAGAGGATGAAAGCCGTAGGCAATGTAGAAATCCCGCAAGAAGCGTTTTTGGCGATTCTTCAAGTGGAAGACAAATAAGGTTTGATGAATGGGCACATTAAATTTTCCATTGATACTTTTTATCTTGACGTTGGCGACCGGCATAATTTGGGCATTGGATCGCTTCCTCTGGCGGAAAAAACGCGATAAGGACGTACCGACACCGGCTTGGATCGACTATTCGGGCAGTTTTTTTCCAGTCCTGCTCATCGTTTTCGCGCTGCGCAGTTTCGTGGTCGAGCCGTTCAAAATTCCATCGTCGTCGATGCGTCCGACGCTGGAAGTCGGAGATTTCATACTCGTCAATAAATTCAGTTATGGCATTCGTTTGCCGATCATCGAGAAAAAAATCATTCCGTTCGGCAACCCGAAACGTGGCGATTTGATCGTTTTCCGTTATCCGTTAAATCCATCTCAGGATTACATCAAGCGTGTCATCGGCGTGCCTGGCGACACGGTAGAATATCGTGATAAGATATTGACGGTAAACGGGAAACCCCTGCCGCATTTGCCCGACGGCGAGTATGCGTACCTGGAAAGCGTCGGTCGGTTCGAAACCTTGCAGCGTTTTTCCGAAACGGCTTACCCGAAAGACGGAGAACGCAGTTATCATGTCGCCGTTGATCCCGGATATCCGGCGCTGGATCTGAACAGTGTGCGGCGTTTTGAGTATCAAGGCGCATGCGCATATGCGCATGATGGGTTTCGTTGCGTCGTGCCAGAGGGACATTATTGGGCGATGGGCGATAACCGCGACCGGAGCGACGACAGCCGTTATTGGGGGTTTGTGCCGGATGATTATTTGCGAGGCAAAGCGTTTTTTATTTGGTTTAATTGGGACGATATTTCGAGTTTTTCGTTCGAACGAATAGGCAGCAGTATTCAATAGAGAGGAAATGGCAATGAACAGAGCAACGAAATTCAAACAACAGGGGTTATCGGTTTGGGGACTTTTGGCGGTCATCTTTCTGGCAATTATCGTAATTTGGATCGGTATCAAGGTCGTCCCTGAGTACATTACGGCGAGTTCGGTGAATAGCTGCTTGCAGGATGCGTATGCGAGTGGCGGCGGCGATTACAATAGAATCAAAAATAATTTTATTCAGTGCCTTAACATTAATGCCGTTTATGAAACCGGTAACTATAATCTCACCATGCACGGGAAAACGCTTAATCTAGAATGGAAAGTACTGTTGCCGATTGCTGGAAATATGTCGTTGTTGCTCGAATTTTCCAATCAAGCGCCAGAATATTGATCGTTTTGACAGATATTTGATCGTTTAGTTTTTCTTGGATGCAAAAAAACTGCTCGGGTATGTTTTTGTGTCGCCGACGTTGTTGCGTCAGGCGCTGACACACCGGAGCGCATTGCCATCGCATAACGAGCGGCTCGAATTTGTCGGCGATTCAGTGTTGAATTGTATCGTCGCGCAGGTTCTTTATGCGCGTTTTCCGGACATGCCCGAAGGCGATTTGTCGCGCGTTCGGGCGGCGTTGGTCAATCGTGAAACACTGGCGCGTCTTGCTAAAGAAATCAACTTGGCTCGCTATCTCAAGTTGGGCGAAGGAGAGTTGAAAAGCGGTGGCTCACAACGCGCTTCTATTCTTGCCGACGCGCTGGAAGCGGTGTTTGGTGCGGTGTTTATCGATGGCGGATTCGATGCGGCGCGTGATGCGGTTTTCGCGGTATATGGGGAAACTTTGCGCGACATCGATCCTGAGCGGCTCGACAAAGATGCAAAAACACGTTTGCAAGAATGGCTGCAAGCGCGCCATTTACCGTTGCCCAAATATTCTGTGTCAAAAATCGGCGGCGAAGCGCACTTACAGCATTTTACTGTCGAGTGTCGGGTGGCGACGCTCGATGAGACGGTATACGGTGAAGGCAGTAGTCGGCGGGTAGCCGAGCAGCAGGCGGCGGAGCGGGTATTGTGTTTGTTGGAAGCAACGGCGACAACGGCGTCGCGTGCCAAAAAGAAAACCTGCGCGTAAATAAAATGAATTCGAAAGATAATCATCGCCGTTGCGGATTGGTGGCGTTGGTCGGACGTCCCAATGTTGGCAAATCGACGCTATTGAACCGGCTGATCGATACGAAAATCAGTATCACTTCGTCGAAGGCGCAGACGACGAGACAACGTGTGCGTGGTATGCTGACCGAAGGCGACGATCAGTTCATTTTTGTCGATACCCCCGGTTTTCAGACGCGATACCGCTCGGCGCTGAACGCGCAGATGAATCAAATAGTGCGAAACGCGTTAGATGAAGTCGATGTCGTTGTCGCGGTGTTCGACGCAAAGCCGTTGAACGACGCCGACGAACAGATCGTACATTTATTGCCACGCAGTAAGAACGTGATCGCGGCGGTGAATAAAATCGACATGATGCAAGATAAATCGCGGTTATTGCTATTGCTCAATCAATTAGCGAAACGTTTTTCTTTTTCCGCGTTGGTGCCGTTATCGGCGACGAAAGGTTGGCAAGTGGAGGCGCTCAAAAGAGAAATCGCCGCACGCCTTCCAGAAAATGCATGGTTGTATGATGAAAATGAAATCACCGATAAAGATGAACGCTTTTTGGCGGCAGAATTGATCCGCGAAAAAATATTCCGTTTGCTCGGCGACGAAATTCCATATTCGACGCACGTGATCGTTGAACGTTTCACCGAAGAGAAGAAAGTGCGGAATATTGATGCGCGTGTTTTCGTCGAACGTAGCAGTCAGCGGGCGATATTGCTCGGACATCGCGGGCAAACGATCAAACGCGTCGCCAGCGAAGCGCGTCAGGATATGGAGCGATTATTCGGCGGAAAAGTGTTTTTGACGGTGCGGGTACAGGTAAAATCGGGATGGATGAATGATGCGCGTTTGTTGCGGCAGTTGGATATTCAGTAGTCGATTGCTGTCGGCGGTTTGGCGAAAAGTAAGAGCATGAACGAAATGGAAGAGCCATTGGCGGTTGAGCCGCGTATTTTGGAGCGCGGCGTGATCATATGCGGCGTAGAGAGCGTTGACCTGGACGAGGACGATAGGCGGCGTTTATTGCATCCACTGGTTGGGGGAGCGATTCTTTTTGCGCGTAATTATGAAGATCGCGCCCAGCTTACGTCGCTTTGCCGCGAAATTCATGCGCTTCGCTCTCCGAAATTGCTCATCGGTGTCGATCAGGAAGGCGGGCGAATTCAGCGGCTGCGCGAAGGTTTTACTGAAATTCCGCCGATGAGATCGTTGCAGACAGCTTTTTTGCATTCGCCCGCCAAAGCCGAGAATGAAACGCAGCAACTCGGAGCGTTAATCGGCAAAGAATTACGAGAAGTCGGCATCGACTTTACTTTTGCGCCAGTACTCGATCTCGATTATGGTTCGAGCGCGGTCATCGGTGACCGTTCGTTCGGCAGCGAACCGGAAACGGTCGCGCGTTTGGCGGCAGCTTTGCATCGTGGGCTGAGAAGCGCGGGATGCGCAGCGGTCGGCAAACATTTTCCCGGACACGGATTTGTAAGCGCCGATTCGCATATCGAGGTACCAAAAGACACTCGTACATGGGCGGCTATTCAATCCGACATCATGCCGTATCGCGCGATGATCGCCAATGGCTTGGAAAGCATCATGATGGCGCATGTGATTTATCCTGAAATGGACATGCAGCCGGCGGGATATTCGTCGTTTTGGATACGTGAAACGCTGCGCAAACGTTTGGGTTTTCGCGGCTTGATTTTCTCCGACGATCTAGGGATGTTTGGCGCGCAGATCGTCGGCGACTGGGTAGCGCGCGCGGAAGCGGCGACTCAGGCCGGTTGCGACGTGGTTCTCGCTTGTAATGAATTTGGGGCGATCGACGATCTTTTGGCGCGTTGGCAGCCGAATTTTAGCGGTAATCATCTTTTCGAATTGAAAATGCGCTGGCAGAAAATGACGCCGCGCCGGATGCACGATTAATCAACGAAGGAATATGTCATGGAAAATACGACGACGGGCAGAATCATAGACGGCAAAGCGATTGCCGAACAAGTGCTCGAGGAAGTCAAGATGGCGGTAGACATGCGACGGCGCGATGGTTTGTCGCAACCCGGGTTGGCGGTGATTCGCGTCGGCGACGATCCAGCGTCCGCTGTTTATGTGCGCAACAAACGGCGCAGAACCGAAGAAGTTGGAATGCGCTCAATTTCGCACGATCTGCCTACCGACACCGACGAAGCTACTTTATTGGCGCTGATCGATGAGTTAAATAACAATCCTACCGTGCATGGCATCCTTGTGCAATTACCGTTGCCGCCACAAATCAACGCCGAAGAAGTGATTGAGCGCATCGCTCCAAAAAAGGATGTGGACGGTTTTCATCCATATAACGTCGGGCGTCTCGTGCTCAAAATGCCGACGCTGCGCTCCTGCACGCCGTTCGGTTGTATGCGTTTGCTGAAAGAGACGAACGAGGAATTGATTGGTAAGCACGCGGTGATCATCGGGCAATCGAATATCGTTGGGCGACCGATGGCGCTGGAACTCTTGATGGCGCGCTGCACGATCACCGTTTGCCATTCTAAGACCTACGATTTGCCTGGATTGATCGGACAGGCCGATATCGTCGTCGCTGGAATGGGGCGCCCGCGTTTCGTGCAGGGCGGCTGGATTAAATCGGGCGCGATAGTAATTGACGTAGGCATTAACCGTCTCGACAACGGCACGCTGTGTGGCGACGTCGATTTCGAGGCGGCGCGGCAGCGCGCTTCGTGGATCACGCCAGTGCCCGGCGGCGTCGGACCGATGACGATAGCGATGTTATTGACGAATACGCTGGAAGCGGCGCGCTGGCAAGAACGTTGAGCGCGCGTTTGCATGGCGCTGACCGCCACTTCGGTTTATGATGACGATTTGTGGCATGGCTTGTATCTTTGATGAATCAATTGATTTTGACGACGCATGATGACGACTGAGCGTTTTTCTAACTTTTTCTGGCGATTTTGCTTGACGTTTTGTGTCGTGTGGACATTTTTTCCGTTGACGGCGACAGCACAACTCAACGGTGACGATGTGACGCTCAACTTTGTGGATGCCGACATTGAAGCGGTTGTCCGTACCGTTTCAGAAATTACTGGACGCAGCTTCGTGATCGACCCCAGGGTGAAAGGCGCGGTCAATATCATTTCAACACGCCCGGTTTCTCGTGAGCTCGTCTATCCGACGTTGATTTCGGCGTTGCGTATGCAGGGTATCGCCGTGATCGAAGGCGACGATGTAACCCGTATCGTGCCAGAAACCGACGCGAAACAATACAGCGCCGTTGATAAAGGCAAGGGCGATCAACTGATTACCAAAGTAATACCATTGCGCTACGAATCGGCGCCGCCGATGGTCGGTATTCTGCGCCCGCTGGTATCGCCCAATAATACCGTGCTTGCGTTTGCCGGTAGCAATTCGCTGGTGATTACCGATTACGCGAGTAATATCAAGCAAATCGAAAAAATTATCGCCTCGCTCGATCAACCGCCTGCCGATGAGCCGATAGTCGTTCCTCTGAAAAATGCATCGGCGCTTGATATGATGCCAATGCTCAACAAATTGCTGGCGGACAACCAAAGTACGGGCGTACAAGCGAGCGATAGCAAAAATAAAGTCGTTCTGGCTGCCGATGGTCGATCCAACAGCATTCTCGTTCGTTCGGAAAATCCAGGCAGAATTGAGCGCGTACGCGCGCTGATCGAACAACTTGATGTCCCCGGTCGACCGGGCGGTAATTTTTTCATTATCTATCTGAAGAATGGCGATGCCAACAATATCGCGCAAACGTTGCAGGGATTGTTAACCGGCAATAGTGCCAATCACAACGCGGTAACACAGATCACGCAACCGATGAGCAATTTATCGTCTGGGACGACATCGCCGTTGGCGAGCGCCACTGCCGAAACTACGGCGTTACCGTTTTCGCCGACGCAGCAAAACAATAATGTTGGTTTCTCGGCGGCGAACGGTGTAACCGTTCAAGCCGATCAAGCGACCAACTCGATCGTCGTGATGGCGCCGGAACCGGTGTACAACACGATTCGCGCCGTCGTCGAAAAACTCGACGTGCCGAGAGCGCAAGTATTCGTCGAAGCATTGATCGTCGAAATGGAAGCGGATAGGGCGGCAGAGTTTGGTATTCAGTGGCAAGTGTTGGGCGATCGGAATCTCGTCGGCGGCACGAATTTCGGCGGCGTCGGGCAGAATATCTTGACTGTCGCGGGAAATGTTACTTCAGTTGGGCAAGGACTCAATATTGGTATCATGGATGGGATGGTCACTATTGGTAATCGGCAGTTGATCAATCTCGGTTTTTTTGCGCGTGCGCTTGAAACGCAGGGAAAAGCCAATATTTTATCGACGCCGACGTTGCTGACGCTCGACAATAAGGAGGCGAGTATCATGGTTGGGCAGAATATTCCGGTGTTGACTGGACAATATTCGTCTACCGGCAGTTCCAGCACGGTCGAACCGTTCCAGACCTATGATCGCATGGATGTTGGCGTGATGCTACGCATCCGCCCGCAGATTACCGAAAACGGCATGGTGCTGATGAATATTTATCAGGAGGTTTCTCGCGTGATCGATTACAGCACCAGCAATCAGGTTTATTCTGGACCGACGATTTCCAAACGCTCATTAGATTCAGCGGTGGCGGTGGACGATACGCAAATCATCGTACTGGGCGGGTTGATCGAAGACAGTATGGTCGATGGTTCGGATAAGGTGCCGCTGCTTGGCGATATCCCGATTTTGGGCAATCTTTTTCGCTATGATTCGCGCAACCGTCAAAAAACGAACCTGTTGATTTTTTTGAAGCCGACGATCATTCGTACTAATGCCGACGCGCGCGAATACACGACCGAACGTTACCGTTACTTGATGGGTGAGCAGAAAAATCTCGCGCCGCAAGATCGTTTTTTCTGGCGCGATCCGACCATTCCAGAACTGTTGCCGCAAGAACTTCTGCCTGGTAGCGAAAAACCGTTGCAGGAAATTCCGCGCGGTGAACCGATGCCATCCGGCGCGATGTTGATTCCGATCACGCCGTTCGTTCCCGAAAAATATTTGCCCTGATAGCGCGTCAGTCATGACTTCACCGCTGCAAGTTCGCATTCCCTATGTGTTTGCCAAAGCGCAGGGCGTTTTGCCGTGGCGTGAAACGGAAAAGACGATTACCGTACTGGTTCGTTCCGACGCCAATGTCGAGGCATTGCAGGAAATTCGTCGCCTTTCCGATAAAACACTGCATATCGAAGAAAGCAGCTTCGAGCGTTTCGGCGAAGCGTTGGCGCGGATTTATAACACTGACGGCGAAGATTCGGCGATCATGCTTAATGATGAATTGGCGCGTGATACCGATCTTTCGCAACTGCTCCAAGAAATACCGATGACCGAAGACTTGCTCGATAACGACGCGCAAGCGCCGGTCATTCGGATGATCAATGCGCTTTTGTTGCAAGCATTGCGCGAGCAGGTTTCCGATATCCATTTTGAACCGTACGAAATGCGCTCGGTCGTGCGTTTTCGTCTCGACGGCGTATTGCGCGACATCGTTGAACCGCCACGCGCGTTGCACGCGGCGCTGGTATCGCGGCTCAAAATCATGGCGGCGCTCGATATCGCCGAGAAACGTTTGCCGCAAGATGGGCGAATCACTTTGCGACTGGGTGGCAAAAGCGTGGATGTGCGTGTATCGACGCTGCCGACAGGATACGGAGAGCGGGTGGTTTTGCGTTTGCTCGACAAGGAAGCAGCGCGGCTGGACCTTGCAGCGCTTGGCATGAGCGAGGCGCTGCTTGTCGGTGTCGATCGCATCATCCGCGAACCGCACGGTATTTTTCTTGTGACAGGTCCCACTGGTTCGGGGAAAACCACGACGCTCTACGCGGCGTTGTCGCGGCTCGATCGCGCGCGCATCAATTTGATGACTGTCGAAGACCCGATCGAATACGCGCTGGACGGCATCGCGCAAACGCAAGTGAATCCGCGCATCGAATTGAGTTTTGCGCGCGCGTTGCGCGCTCTGCTTCGTCAGGACCCGGACGTGATCATGATCGGTGAAATCCGCGATCTCGAAACGGCGCAGATCGCGGTACAGGCGTCGTTGACCGGGCATTTGGTATTGGCGACCCTGCATACCAATGACGCACCGAGCGCGATTACACGGCTGGTCGATATGGGCGTAGAGTCTTATTTGCTGGCGTCGAGTTTGCTTGGTGTATTGGCGCAACGCCTGGTGCGCGTTTTGTGTCCGCACTGCCGAACGAAAGCCGCGCCCAGCGATGGCGAACGGATGCTTTTGCGGCAAACGGGATTACAAGAGGTCGATGCGCTTTATGCGCCGACGGGTTGCGACGAATGTAATCATCACGGTTATCGCGGGCGTACCGGTGTTTATGAGTTATTGCGCATTGACGATGTTTTACGTAGACGAATTCACGAAGGCGCGGTTGAAGATACGCTGCGGCAGGATGCGATACGCGCAGGAATGATTACACTGCGGCAAGATGGCGCGCGTTGGTTGAGCGAAGGCACGACGTCGTTGGCGGAGCTGGTGCGCGTCACGCGCGCTTAACGAGAGCGGGAAGAGATCAATGTCGCGCTTTCAATGGGAAGCCGTCAATCGGGAAGGACGTGTCCTACATGGCATGCGCGATGCCGACAACGCGCGCGCGTTGCGAATAACATTACAGAATGAAGCGTTGACGCCGACATCGATCGAATTGGTCGAAGGCGCTGCCGAACGATTATCGTGGACGAAGTTGCCGCCGGCGATGGTTTCGCTGATCACGAGACAGTTGGCGACGCTCATTTACTCCGGTCTCCCATTGCATCAAGCATTGCTTGCGGTGATAGAGCAAACTGACGATAAACGCGCTAAGGAAATCGTCGTCGCGTTGGCACGACACGTTGCTGCTGGCGAAAGTTTGTCGGCGGCGTTGGCGCGTTATCCGAGAATATTTTCGCCTCTTTATCGCGGGTTGATCGCGGCAGGCGCGGAGAGTGGCTTGTTGCCAGAGGTGCTGCAGCGGCTCGCCGATTATCTTGACGCGCGTTTGGCGTTGAGACAAAAATTCATCGTGGCGTTGATTTATCCATTGCTGATTACGATCATCGCCATCGCGGTCATCGTCGTGCTGTTGACGTATGTCGTGCCGCAAGTTATCGCGGTGTACGAACATTCGAGACAAACGCTGCCGTGGTTGACGCGCGCGTTGATCGGTACGTCGGCATTTCTGAAAGCGACGGATATGTACTGGCTCGGCGGCGGCGTGTTGGCGTCGATCACCGCGATGATCGCGTATCGGCGCGCCGAAATCCGCGAGCGTGTTCATCGTATTTTATTGCAAACGCCGGTGGTCGGCAGATTGTTCAACAGTCTCGAAACGGCGCGTTTCGCCAGTACATTGGCGATTCTCGTTGGCAGTGGCGCGCCGCTGTTGCGTGGATTGGAAACGGCAACTGGCGTGTTGACGATGATTCCGATTCAGAAAGCGATCGAAGTTGCCGTCGTCCGAGTGCGCGAAGGCGCGGCATTGGCGCGCGCATTACGCGAAAGTGGCGTTTTCCCGCCGATACTGATCCATCTCGTCGCCAATGGTGAAGCCACCGGAAAATTGGCGGAAATGCTACAACGTGCGGCGAGCGAACTCGAAAGCGACGCCGAACGGAAACTGACGTGGATCACCACATTGATTCAACCATTGTTGATTGTTGTCATGGGCGCGATTGTATTGGCGCTAGTACTGGCAATCATGATGCCGATTGTGTCGATGAATCAGATGATTCGGTGAATTATTATTCGAGAAAACGAATTTCGCGGCGCGAAAATAAAAGTAGACCGTATCGACCATTGTCAATACGGCTTTATATCATGTCTGGACTTTACATGCGGGGCGATACGCTTTGGGCGTCATGGTACGCTAAAATCATACAGTGGGGTCAAATACGTTCCTTGGCGAAATTTACTGCATTCAGAAGCATTGCGTAATTAATGGTTGTTGGTTAGCATTAAAAACCCCGCTCTTTACTACGAACGAGCGATACAGTTTTTAAGGATAAATTATGGAAGAGTTTGAACGGATCAAGCGTTTGCCGCCTTATGTTTTTAGCATCACTGATCAACTGAAGATGGAAGCGCGGCGTCGCGGCGAAGACATTATCGACTTCGGTATGGGCAATCCCGACGGACCTACGCCCAAACATATCGTCGATAAACTGATTGAGATCGTACAAAAACCGCATACGCACGGCTATTCTGTATCGCGAGGCATTCCTCGTTTGCGTAAGGCGATTTGTGATTGGTATCGGCGCCGTTTTGATGTCGAACTCGATCCTGAGAGCGAAGCGATCGTGACTATCGGATCGAAAGAAGGCATCGCGCATTTGGCGCTGGCGACGATGGGGCGTGGCGACACGATACTTGTGCCCAATCCGAGTTATCCGATTCATATTTATGGACCGGTGATCGCTGACGCCAATATCGCGCATATTCCCAACGCGCAAGGCGCGGATTTTTTCAAAGAACTCGAGCGTACGATCAAAAATAGTTTTCCAAAACCGAAGATGCTGATCATCAATTATCCGGCGAACCCGACCGGCGAGTGTGTTGAACTGCCGTTTTTTGAAAAAGTCGTCGCGCTGGCGCGTGAATACAATATTTATATCGTCCATGATCTTGCCTATGCCGATATTACTTTTGATGGCTGGAGGGCGCCATCGATCATGCAAGTCTCTGGTGCGCGCGATGTGGCGGTCGAGTTTTTCACGATGTCGAAAAGCTATAATATGGCAGGTTGGCGTATCGGTTTCATGGTAGGTAATCGCACGTTGGTTCACGCATTGACGCGTATCAAAGGTTATAACGATTATGGAACGTTTACGCCGATTCAAGTGGCGGCGATTGCCGCGCTCGACGGTCCTGACGATTGTGTGCGTGAGATTGCGGCTAAATATGAAAGCCGTCGCAATGTGATGATCAAAGGATTGCACGAACTGGGTTGGATGGTCGATATTCCGAAAGCGGGAATGTATCTTTGGGCGAAATTACCCGAACCGTATGCTCGACTCGGTTCGCTCGAATTCGCTAAAAAATTATTGATTCAGGCGAAGACGTCGGTTTCTCCGGGTATTGGTTTTGGTGAATACGGCGATGATCACGTGCGTTTTGCGCTGATCGAAAACGAAGAACGTTCAAGACAAGCGTTGCGTGGTATTAAGCAAATGTTTCGAGAAGACGGGTTGGTGTGAAGATGAAGAAAGGAGGACGGAAATGAAGCCGCTGAACGTAGGGCTTTTGGGATTCGGTACGGTCGGCAGCGGCGTGTGGAAAGTATTGAATCGCAATCAGAACGAAATCAGCCGCCGCGCCGGACGCGAAATCAAAATTACGCAGGTCGCGGCGCGGGTGGAAGACGGTTCGTTCGCGCGCGCGCAAGAGCAATGCAAGGGCGCGACGATTGTTGATGACGCGATGAAAATCGTGCGCGATTCGCAAGTTCAGATCGTTTGTGAATTGATCGGCGGCACGACGATTGCGCGTACCTTGGTATTGGAAGCCATCGCGCAGGGAAAACATGTGGTCACCGCGAATAAAGCGCTTCTGGCGACACATGGCACGGAAATTTTCGCTGCTGCGCATGAAAAGGGCGTCATGGTGGCGTTTGAAGCGGCGGTTGCCGGAGGTATTCCCATCATCAAAGCATTACGTGAAGGATTGACCGCCAACCGTATCGAATGGATCGCGGGTATCATTAACGGTACATCGAATTTCATCTTATCGACGATGCGCGATACTGGCGCTTCGTTTGCCGACGTATTACGCGAGGCGCAACGATTGGGTTATGCCGAAGCCGATCCGACCTTCGACATCGAAGGTATCGACGCGGCGCATAAATTGACGATCATGGCTTCGATCGCGTTCGGTATTCCGATGCAGTTTGAAAAAGCATTCTCGGAAGGAATCTCGCGGTTGACTCGTGAGGATATCCGCCATGCGGAAGAATTGGGTTATCGTATCAAATTGCTCGGTATAACGAAAAACGTCGAAGGTAAAGGTATCGAATTGCGGGTACACCCAACATTGATTCCGGAAAAATCATTGATGGCGAATGTCGAAGGCGCGATGAACGCAATATTGGTCAAAGGCGACGCGGTTGGCGCGACATTGTATTATGGCGCGGGCGCCGGTTCCGAGCCGACGGCAAGCGCGGTCATCGCCGACCTTGTGGATGTGACGAGAATGCACACCTCCGATCCTGAAAACCGCGTGCCGCATTTGGCGTTTCAACCGGATCAATTGAGCGATACGCCGATCGTGGCGATGACGTTCGTTCGTTCAGGCTATTATTTGCGTTTCCGCGTGTTGGATCGTCCTGGCGTTTTAGCGGATATTACACGTATTCTCGCCGATCTCAATATTTCGATCGAAGCGTTCCTACAAAAAGAAGCGCTCGCTGGCGAAACGGAAGTCGATATCATTATTCTGACACATTGCGCGGTTGAAAAGAATGTGCATCAGGGACTTGCAAAGATCGAGGCTTTGGATACTGTCAAAGGCAAAGCTACCTTATTGCGGATAGAGGGGTTAGCCTGATGCGTTATATCTCAACGCGCGGCGGTGACGCCGGAGAAGTGAAAACTTTTTGTTCGGCGCTACTGGAGGGGCTGGCGCGTGACGGCGGATTATTTGTTCCCGATCATTATCCGATCATCGGCGAAAAAGAATTGGCGGAATGGCGTTTTCTCGATTATCCGGATTTATGTCTGGAAATCGTAGCGCGTTACGCGAACGATATCGAACACAACGAACTTAAAACCCTGATCGACCGCACTTATACCACGCAAGCCTTCGGCAGCAGCGAGATTACCTCGACACGCTCATTAGGAGCGGAATTATTTTTATTGCGCGTCGCCAACGGACCGACGTTGGCGTTCAAAGATATTGCGATGCAATTGCTCGGTAATTTGTTTGAGTTCGTGCTGGTGCGTGAAGACCGCGTATTGAATATACTCGGCGCAACTTCGGGAGACACTGGCTCGTCCGCCGAATATGCGATGCGTGGCAAGCATCGAGTCAAAGTGTTCATGTTATCGCCGTATCGGCGGATGAGTCCATTTCAACAAGCGCAAATGTATTCGTTGGCAGAAGCTAATATTTTCAATTTGGCAATCGAAGGTACTTTTGACAGTTGTCAGGATATCGTCAAAACAATCGGCAACGACCATCTGTTCAAAACGCAATATCATCTGGGCGCGGTAAATTCGATTAATTGGGCGCGGGTACTGGCGCAAGCCGTGTATTATTTCAAAGGATATTTCGCGGCGACGGCTGGCAACGGTGATGAAATCGACGTGGCGGTGCCAACCGGAAATTTCGGTAATATCCTTGCCGCTTATATCGCTAAGCGGATGGGCTTACCGTTGCGCCGTTTGATTTTGGCGACCAATGAAAACGATGTGCTTGACGAGTTTTTCCGCACGGGGCGTTATCGTCCGCGCTCGGTGCAAGAGACGCGCGCGACGTCTAGTCCGTCGATGGATATTTCCAAGGCGTCCAATTTCGAGCGTTTCATTTTCGATTGCGCCGACCGCGATCATAATAAAGTACGCCAACTGTGGCAGACGTTGGCGCAATACGGTGGCTTTGATCTAACCGAACCAGAATATCAAGAGGTTTGGAATCGCGTCGCCCAATCGGGGTTTGTCTCTGGTAGCAGTACCCACGCCGATCGGCTGGCGACGATCCGTAAGGTTTACGCGCAGTACGGCGAGATCGTCGATCCACATACCGCCGACGGCATCAAAGTTGGCTTAGAATATAAAGAAGAAGGCGTGCCTCTGATTTGTGTGGAGACGGCGTTGCCCGCCAAATTCGCGCAGACGATCAAAGAGGCGTTGGACATCATGCCGCCGCGCCCGTCGGCATACGAACATCTGGAATCGCTGCCGCAGCATTTCGACGTGTTGCCCGCTGATGCCGAGGAGGTCAAACTGTTCATGAAGCGTCATCTCTAAACGCATTTGACTGATATGGCAGATTGCATTATAATTTAAAATTCAGACGCGGAGTGGAGCAGTCTGGCAGCTCGTCGGGCTCATAACCCGAAGGTCCCAGGTTCAAATCCTGGCTCCGCAACCAATTCATGCCCTTGTGGAATTTTTCCGCAAGGGCTTTTGTTTTTTGGCGGCTGGCGCGGAAAATCATAGACGAATCAAAAGTTATTTTTCGTTCCCGTGTAGCGAAAATCATGCCATCAGTAGAGTTATACTTGCGCCTATGGACAATTCCAAAATACAGCAACGAAAACCTGCCATCGATAAAGCGCACGCGCTGTCATTGGCGAAGCAAGTTTTGATGACAGAGTCCGGCGCGATTACAGAACTCGCGGCTCGGCTCGACCGCTCTTCTTTTGCAGAAGTCGTGTCTTGTGTGCTGGCGTGTCGCGGGCGAGTGGTGGTCACCGGTATCGGTAAGTCGGGGCATGTTGCGCGCAAAATAGCGGCGACGCTGGCTTCTACCGGAACGCCGGCGTTTTTCGTACACCCGTCGGAAGCCAGTCATGGTGATTTGGGGATGATTCAGGCGCATGATGTTGTAATTGCGCTTTCTTATTCCGGCGAAACCGACGAACTTATCGCTTTGGTGCCGCATTTGAAGCGTGAGGGCGTGCCGTTGATCGTAATCACTGGAAATCTCTATTCCACGTTGGCAGAAGCGGCGGATATCGCGCTCGATGCGGCGGTGGCATCAGAGGCTTGTCCACTTGGACTTGCGCCGACGACCAGCACGACGGCGGCGCTGGCATTGGGCGATGCATTGGCGGTGGTGTTGCTCGACGCGCGCGGTTTTTCAGCGGAAGATTTCGCGCGCTCACATCCGGGCGGCTCGTTGGGGCGGCGTTTATTGACGCGGGTGTCGGACATCATGCGTACCGGTGACGCATTGCCGACTATCGATCAAGAAGCGACCTTGCAACAAGCGCTGGTTGAGATCAGCGGCAAGGGTATGGGAATGACGGCGATTCTCGACGAGCGGCGTAAAGTGATCGGTATTTTCACCGATGGCGATCTGCGCCGTTGTTTGGAGAAAGGCGCGGCGCTCGGTACGCCGGTTCGCGCGCTGATGAAACCATCACCGCGCACGATAGGCGGCGAGCAATTGGCGGTCGACGCAGTGGCGTTGATGGAAGCCGCGCCGAAAATTTCGCAATTATTGGTGGTGGATGATGAGCAACATTTGATCGGCGCATTGCACATCCATGATTTATTCCGCGCCAGGGTCTTGTGATGGATATTGGTAGCCGTTTTGACGCACCGGAATTCGCGGCATTGCGCGAGCGGGCAGCCCGCGTGCGTTTGCTAACTTGTGATGTAGATGGTGTATTGACAGACGGACGTATTTATTTCAATGACGAAGGTATCGAAAGCAGGGCTTTTCATGCCAGCGACGGTTTGGGCATCAAGCTATTGCTGCGCGCCGGAATCGAAGTCGCGTGGATTACCGGAAGCCACGCGGCAGCAATCGAGCATCGGGCGAAGATGTTGGGTGTGAAACATATTATTCGCGACGCGCTTGATAAAATCACGCCTTGGCGGATGTTACGGCAGGAACTGGGATTCGACGCGCAATCATGCGCGCATATCGGCGACGACTTACCGGATTTGCCTCTGCTTGCCGCAAGCGGATTGGCGGTGACTGTGCCGAACGCGCCATCGACCTTGCGAGCCGCCGCGCATTATGTGACAGAAACGGCGGGCGGTTTAGGCGCCGTTCGGGAATTGTGCGACTTGATATTTGTTGCGCAAAATATTGACTTTGACGCTACAATGGAAAAATCGGCTTAAATATTATGATTTCGGTCCGCGAGCGTATTTACCGTCTGATTTCATGGTCGCCGCTTTTGTTTCTCGGCGGGCTAGCGGTATTGACGTATTGGCTGAATACGCAGATTCAATCTCCCGACACCTTTGGCGACAAAGAAAAAGCGCACACGCAGGATCTGTTCATCAAGAATTTCCGCGCGGTCATTTTTGACGAAAACGGCTTTCCCAAACAGCAGTTGGCAGCGGATTATGCCGAACACTTCGTTGACGATGAATCTATTATTCTCGCGCGACCACAACTGATGATAACCCATCCTGAACGTCCACGTTTGACGATGCGCGCCGAACAGGGCAAAGTCAGCGGCGATCATAAAAACGTTTATCTGGAGCGTGACGTCGTGGTCATGCGCGCCGCCGATAAAAGCGGCGGCGGAGGCGGTTTTTTTTCCAATGAGCCGCTGACGATGCGTACCGAATCTTTACATTTGCTGCCGGAAGATGAAAAAATGCAAACGAATCAACAGGTGGAAATTTCGTCGCCGAGCGGAAAGATAGAGTCGACGGGGATGGATTTGAACGATAAAACAAAGACGATCAAATTACATACCAATGTTAAGGGTTATTTCGAACCGAGAAAATAATAGCATTTTAATATGATGATCTGTAAAACTTTCTTATTCTTTTCGTTATCGTTGGGGATGTTTTGGATGTGTGCCGCGGCGCACGCCGAACGCATTGACCGTGAAAAACCGATTAGTTTTTCGGCGGACACCAGCGAAGCGATCAATTACGATACCAAAGAAGCGACGTTGTCGGGAAACGTCATCATCACGCAAGGAACGATGGTGATTCACGCAAATCGAGTGAAGTTTCGTCAGAATCCCGATAATTCACTTTCGGCGGAAGCATACGGCAAACCGGTTTCGTTCCGCCAAAAGCGAGATGGCGTGGATGAGTTTGTTGAAGGTTATGCGTTACGTGTCGCATATGATGGGCAAAAAGAATTATTGGAATTGTTCGATCAGGCATTATTGAAGCGCGATAGCGACGAAATTCGCAGCAATTATATTTCGTATCATACAGGTACGGAAGTTTTCCGCGCTGAAGGACGCCCCGATTCTACGCGATCTGAGGACGAACAATCGGCGCTCGATACGCGAGTGACCGGGCAATTCAGGGTGCAGGAAAAAGATCGCGACAAACTTGCGCCGAATGCGTCAACGACGTTGCAGCCGGATACGGAGATCAAGGCGCGATGAATTCTCTCTCCACGCATCATTTGCGTAAACGCTATAAAACGCGCACGGTTGTACATGATGTTTCGCTGACGGTCGCGCGTGGCGAAGTGATCGGTCTGCTTGGTCCGAATGGCGCGGGGAAAACAACGTGTTTTTATATGATCGTCGGACTGATCGGCGCGGACGGCGGGAGCATCGAATTGGACGGCGAAAATATTTCGCGGTTACCGATTCATCAACGCGCGCGGCGCGGACTTTCTTATTTGCCGCAAGAAGCGTCGATTTTTCGCAAATTGACGGTCGCCGAAAATGTCCGCGCGATTCTGGAATTGCAGGATTTGGATGAAGACACGTTGGCGAACCGGCTTGACGCGCTGTTGGAAGATTTGTCGATCAGCCATCTTGCCGACGCGACGGCGATTTCATTGTCTGGCGGCGAACGGCGGCGTTGCGAAATCGCGCGCGCGTTGGCGTCAAGACCGCATTTCATTTTATTGGACGAGCCGTTTGCCGGCGTCGATCCGATTGCGGTGCTCGATTTGCAACGCATCATTCGTTTTTTGAAAGAGCGCGATATCGGTGTTTTGATTACCGATCACAATGTGCGCGAAACATTAGGTATTTGCGATCGCGCGTATATTATCAACGAAGGCAGTGTATTGGCTGCTGGCGCGCCTGCGGAAATAGTACACGACGAAGCGGTGCGCAAAGTTTATTTAGGGGAACATTTCCGGCTTTAGGTTTTTTGATGAAGCAGACGCTCAATCTCAAGACGACGCAGCAGTTGACTTTGTCGCCTCAGTTGCAACAGGCGATCCGGTTATTGCAAATGTCCACAGCCGAACTCAATGAGGAGATTGAGCGCGCGCTGGAAGGAAATCCTTTACTGGAAAAGGGCGATGGCGATCATGAAGATGGCGCGGGTGACGGGGAAATAATAGCTCCCGCCGATATTGCCGTCCCGACGGAATCGACGGTGGGCGAATCGGAGATCGCCGATGAAAACGATACTCAAGATGCCTTTGAAACGGCGCAGGCGTTCGAGAACGAAGATTTCATCGTATCGAGCGACGAAGGTGGGATGAGCGCTGCCGACGAAGACTATACGCCACAATACGCGTCGGGCGAATCATTGCGCGAACATTTGCTTGGGCAATTGGCGTTGACGCCGACCACGGATCAGGAAAAAGTAATGGTGCAGGCGTTGATCGACGAACTCGACGACGATGGTTATTTGACCACGACCAAAGAGGCGTTTTGCGAGCAGTTCTACGATCCCGAGGATTCCGACGACGAGCTTTTTGATCGGGCGCTCAAAATATTGCAATCGTTCGAGCCCAGCGGCGTCGGCGCGCGCGATCTTTCGGAATGTTTGGTGTTGCAATTGGAAATGCTTCCCCGAAGCGATGTGGAAAACGAAGTCAAAAACGTGGCGTTGGCGATTGCGCGAGAGCATCTTCCTGATTTGGCGAAACAGGCGTTATCGGTGATCAGAAAAGCGCTCGGCGTTGATATCAGCGCCGTGCAGGCGGCTTGTCAGCTCATTCGCATGCTGAACCCCAAGCCGGGCAACGCGTTCATGACCGATCGCATCGACCATATCATTCCCGATGTCATTGTTTTTAAACGAAACGGGTCATGGCGAGCGCGAATCAACGAAGCGGTAATCCCCAAAATCGGGATCAATTCTTTTTACGCGCGTCTGTTGTCGTCAAAAACGGGGAAAAGCGATGCCTCACTGATGCCCGCGCAACTGCAGGAAGCGCGCTGGTTGATTCGCAACATCCGGCAACGTTTCGATACGATTTTGCGCGTATCGCAGGTCATCGTCGAACGGCAGCAGCGGTTTTTCGATCATGGTCCGATAGCGATGCAGCCGATGATTTTGAGAGATGTCGCCGGAAAATTGTCATTGCACGAATCGACGATATCGCGGGTAACGACACAAAAATACATGTTGACGCCGCAGGGCGTTTTCGAATTGAAACATTTTTTCGGTAGCCACGTTGCGACATCATCGGGCGGGGCGGCTTCATCGACGGCGATTCGCGCGTTAATCAAACAAATTGTGAATGAGGAATCACCGAAATCGCCATTTTCCGATCAACAAATTACCGAAATACTCGCTAAAGAAGGTATCATGGTAGCGCGGCGCACCGTAGCGAAATATCGGGAAAGTTTATCCATTCTGCCGACGCACCAACGCAGAAACCGTTTTTAATACGGAAACGTTGCGCTGTAACGGATATTTCAGAGGCTAATTTTATTATAAGGAACGTTTTTATGAATCTTCAATTGACCGGACATCATCTTGAAATCACGCCCCCGATCCGCGAATACGTGACCTCCAAACTGGACAAAATCAATCGCCATTTTGAAGATGTAATTGACATCAATATCATTCTTTCGATGAACAAATTACAACATAAAGCCGAAGCGACCTTGCGGCTACCGGGCAAAGACCTGCACGCCGAAAGTATCGAGAGCGACATGTACGCGGCTATCGACGTGATGATCGACAAGCTTGACCGGGCAGTTCTCAAGCAAAAAGAAAGGCGTGTCGCCAAGCGAACTCAAGGGGAATCGATCAGGAGAATGTCGGCGCCCAAATAACGGCGTATAATACATGCAGCATATGCGCATAAGAAAGTAAAGCCGGCGGCATATTCCGCCGGTTTTGTTTAAAGTTGCAATCCGATGATGATGAACGCCGCATCTTTTCCTTCTGTGATTACGTTGTTGACGCTTGACCGTATCAGGGTCGATGCCGCGGTCTCGTCGCGTGACGAGTTATTTCAGATGGTCGCGGCGTTATTTGCCAGCGAGGAATTGAGCGAAAAGGAAATTGCGCGCGCGCTGAAAGCGCGTGAAGCATTGGCGTCCACGGCGTTGGGGCATGGCGTGGCAATTCCGCATGGTCGTATCAAGGGATTACTTGACGCGCGTACCGCGTTTTTCCGAACCGCGCAGCCAATTGCGTTCAATGCGCCTGACGGAAAAAAGGTTTCGTTGTTTTTCATATTATTGGTTCCAGAACACGCAACCGAATACCATTTAAAACTATTAGCCGAACTGGCACAAATGACCAATGATCACCAGTTCCGCGAAGCGTTGCGGGACGCACCGAACGCTAACGTCGTATGCGATTTATTAAAACGGCAAGCGGTACTGGACGTGTAACGTATTACGAGTCAAGACACGTTGACGCGATTTTTATGTTTTTATATCATACGGAAAACCGATGACGATCACCAACTCTGTGACTATTGAGCAATTGTTTCAGGAAAATCAGTCGCGTTTGCAACTCGAATGGATCGCTGGACTAAACGGCGCGCAAAAAGCATTGAAAGGTGACAAATTGACGCAGCCGAGCAACAGCCTGATCGGTCACATGAATCTCATTCATACGTTTTATGTGCAGGTTTTGGGTATTGCCGAAAGCAATTATTTGTTTAGTTTTTCCGATGATCAGCGGCGGAGTATTTTGGACAAAATTTTTGCCGCCGACAGCCTTTCGATGATCGTCGTGGCGCACGATCGGAAGATTTTGCCGATGCTTTCGCTGTATTGCGACAAGCATGAAATTCCGTTATTGTTTTCGGCGCGCCATTCGCCTTATGTGGTCGATGTATTACGCTTATATCTTTTACGCGCGCTCGCCGAATATAAGACGATACACGGTGTGTTTCTCGACGTGTTGGAGATGGGCGTATTGATTACCGGCGCGTCGGCTATCGGTAAAAGCGAGCTGGCATTGGAACTGATTTCACGTGGCAACGGATTAGTCGCCGATGATGTCGTCGAGTTACATCGGATTTCGCCCGATACCCTGGAAGGGCGTTGTCCCGAATTGCTGCGCGATTTTCTGGAAGTGCGCGGAATCGGCGTATTGAATATCAGGTCGATTTTCGGGGAAATGGCGATACGCCCGCACAAGTTATTACGGTTGATTGTTCATTTGGAAGACCATAACCACGAAACGATAGATAAAATCGACCGAATGCCTGCGGAGGCTTCATACGAAACCATACTTGACGTGCCTATCCGTAAAGTCACGATTCCAGTGGCGGCAGGGCGTAACCTTGCCGTTCTGGTCGAAGCCGCTGTGCGCAATTTCGTGATGAGTCAGCGCGGCATCGACAGCACGCAACAATTCATCGAGAGGCAACGCGACATGATCCAAGAGTTGTCGTCTTAATCATCGTGATCAACGACCTCACTCTTATCGGCGGCGTATCCGGTTCGGGCAAAAGCGTAGCGTTGACCGCGCTGGAAGATTCTGGCTATTACACCGTCAGCCATTTACCATTGCCGTTGATTTTACCGACGGCGCGTTTGCTTACCGCAACGGGGGAGCGCGCGCTGGCGATCACGCTCAATTCAAAAATGCTTTCCGATACATCGGAATTGGATACGACGCTCGCGTCATTGAAAGAAGAAGGCTGGAACGCGCGTTTGCTTTTTCTCGACGCCAAAAATGATACATTAGTCAAACGTTTTTCCGAAACCCGCCGTCGCCATCCTTTCTCCGATACGAAACACGTGCTGGTCGAAGCAATAGAAAAAGAACGTTTGCTCGTTGACGGGTTACGCGCGCGCAGTTTCGTTATCGACACCAGCGATTTATCGGCGTCGGCGTTGCGTGGCTGGATCAAAGATTTCGCGCATATCGACGCGTCACGGCTTTTGTTGATGTTCGAGTCATTCGGATACAAACACGGCGTGCCGTTTGATGCCGATCTGGTGTTCGATGCACGCTGTTTGCCGAACCCCTATTACGAAACAGGGCTGGCGGTGTTGACTGGACGGGATAACGCCGTCGTCGAATTTTTGGAAGCCTCGTCGGAAGTTGAAAGGATGCGTCGGGATATTTGTGATTTTGTGTCACGATGGTTGCCGGAATACGAGCGTGACAATCGCAATTATTTGACCGTTGCCATTGGTTGTACCGGGGGTCGGCATCGTTCAGTATATCTTGCCGAGCAACTGGCGGCAGTTTTTCAGAGCAAATATCAGGTTATCGTGCGGCATCGTGTATTGACGCCGCCGATATCTAAAAGTGATTAGTAAGGAAAAATCATGATCAAATCGGATAAGTGGATACGTAAAATGGCGAGAGATCATAAGATGATCGAACCGTTCGAACCGGGGCAGGTGCGCCAGCTGAATGGCGGTAAGATTGTTTCTTACGGCACGTCGAGTTATGGTTACGACATTCGCTGCTCCAACGAATTCAAGATTTTCACGAACATCAATTCCACCATAGTCGATCCAAAATTATTTGATGAAAAATCCTTCGTGGACTTTGTTGGCGACGTTTGTATTATTCCGCCGAATTCGTTCGCGTTGGCGCGTACTGTAGAATATTTCCGTATTCCCCGTAAGGTATTGACCATTTGTCTTGGAAAATCGACGTATGCTCGCTGTGGCATCATCGTCAACGTCACACCTTTTGAGCCTGAATGGGAAGGTTATGTGACGCTGGAGTTTTCTAATACGACACCGTTACCGGCAAAGATCTACGCGAATGAAGGCGTTGCGCAAGTGATATTCTTTGAATCGGATGAAGAATGCGAAACTTCGTATAAGGATCGCGGCGGGAAATATCAGGGACAAAGCGGCGTGACTTTGCCGAAAATATAAATCATACTTTTCAGGGGGTGAATCATGAAATTTCATTTTCCCATCGTGATCATCGATAAGGATTACCGTTCCGAAAATGCGAGCGGGTTGGGCGTGCGTGGCTTGGCAACGGCGATAGAAGCAGAGGGTTTTGACGTTATCGGGATGACAGGTTATGGCGATCTTTCGATATTCGCGCAACAACAAAGCCGCGCGTCGACGTTTATTCTTTCTGTTGACGACGATGAGCTGTCCGGCGATTTTGCCGAGTCGACTATTGCCGCGTTGAGAACGTTCGTTTCGGAAATCCGCCGTCGCAATTCCGAAATACCGATCTTTCTTACTGGCGAGACGCAAACTTCGTCGCATTTGCCGAATGATATTTTGCGCGAACTGCACGGCTTTATCCATATGTTTGAAGATACGCCGGAATTTATCGCGCGCTATGTCGTGCGTGAAGCGCGTAATTACTTGGAGTCGCTCGCGCCTCCGTTTTTTCGCGCATTGACTAGATACGCCGCGGACGGTTCGTATTCGTGGCATTGTCCGGGGCATTCGGGCGGCGTCGCTTTTCTTAAAAGCCCGGTAGGGCGAATGTTCCATCAATTCTTTGGCGAAAACATGCTGCGCGCCGATGTGTGCAACGCCGTCGATGAGTTGGGGCAATTGCTCGATCATACCGGACCGGTCGCTGAATCCGAGCGGAACGCCGCGCGTATTTTTCACTGTGATCACATGTTTTTCGTCACCAATGGCACATCGACTTCCAACAAGATCGTTTGGCACTCGACGGTCGCGCCCGGTGATATAGTCGTGGTCGATCGTAATTGCCACAAATCGGTTTTGCACGCGATCATTATGACTGGCGCGATACCGGTATTTTTGATGCCGACGCGCAATCATTATGGAATTATCGGACCGATTCCCCAAAAAGAATTTTTGTGGACGAATATTCAAAAAAAGATTGCGGCGCATCCGTTCGCGACCGATAAAAACGCGAAGCCGCGCGTATTGACGATCACACAAAGCACCTACGACGGCATTTTATATAACGTCGAAGAAATAAAAAACGAACTCGACGGCAAAATCGACACATTACATTTTGACGAAGCATGGTTGCCGCACGCGACCTTCCACGACTTTTACGGTGATTATCACGCAATCGGCGAGGGACGTTCCCGATGCAAAGATTCGATTATTTTTTCGACGCAATCGACGCACAAACTTCTTGCTGGTTTGTCGCAAGCGTCGCAAATTCTCATACAGAACGCCGAGACGTGGGAAATTGATTTGGATCGTTTCAATGAATCGTATTTGATGCACACTTCGACCAGTCCGCAATATGCGATCATTGCGTCGTGCGATGTCGCAGCGGCGATGATGGAACCGCCGGGCGGGACGGCGTTAATCGAAGAATCGTTGCAAGAGGCGATGGAGTTTCGGCGCGCCATGCGCAAAGTCGGAAAAGAATGGGAAACAACTAAAAATAATTGGTGGTTCAAAGTTTGGGGACCGGAACATCTTCCGAAAGAAGGCATGGGCAGCCGTGATGATTGGATGCTGCACGCGAACGAACGTTGGCATGGTTTCGGTGATTTGGCAACCGATTTCAATATGCTCGATCCAATCAAGGCGACGTTGATTACGCCCGGATTGGATGTCGATGGTTCTTTTTCCGATTGGGGTATTCCGGCGGCGGTGTTGACCAAATACCTCGCTGAACACGGTATCGTCGTCGAGAAAACGGGCTTGTATTCGCTATTTATCATGTTCACGATCGGTATTACCAAAGGTCGTTGGGACACG
This sequence comes from Burkholderiales bacterium, assembly GCA_031270015.1. Lineage (GTDB taxonomy): Bacteria > Pseudomonadota > Gammaproteobacteria > Burkholderiales > Casimicrobiaceae > UBA931. The sequence goes on from JAISYH010000030.1 coordinate 31,890, forward strand.
ATGGTGACTGAATTGCAACAGTTCAAAGACGCTTACGATGGCAATCATAGACTGTGGCGGGTGATGCCCGAATTTATCGAGCGTTATCCGCTGTACGAAAAAATGGGACTGCAAGATCTTTGCAAGCAGTTGCACGATTTTAATAAGGCTCATAACGTCGCTTTGTTGACGACTGAAATGTACACATCGGCGATAGAACCGGCGATGCGCCCCGATAAAGCTTGGGCGAAAATGGCGCATCGCAAGATTGAGCGCGTGATGATCAACAATCTCGAAGGGCGAATTACCGCGATGTTGGTAACACCCTATCCGCCGGGTATTCCGCTGTTGATCCCGGGCGAACGTTTCAACAAAGAAATTGTGCGTTATTTACAGTATGCGCGCGAATTGAATCATCTCTTCCCGGGTTTCGAGACGGACATACACGGATTGGTTTCGGAGGTCGTGGAAGACAAGAAGCGTTATTTTGTCGATTGCGTGATCGAAGATTGATTTTCACATCGCATCTCATATCAAGCGAAGAAAAAAGCGCCGAAAGGCGCTTTTTTCTTAAGCTCATTATCGATTATTGGCTTTTATTGACAATCACCGTTCGTGATACATTGTTAACGTTATATTGGAAAGTCGCTTGCGTCGCGGAGGTAAAGGTCAATGTTGCGGTACCGGCTTTGGTTTTGCGCACTTGATTCGTATCAAAGGTGGGACCCCAAGGTGTTGCGTTGAGGAGGTAAACATCAGCGCTGAGTTCATTCTTCTTGGTGTACTCTCCTTCGAAAAGATACCATAGCGCGTTGCCGGAATTGTTGTAGGCATACCAAGCGACAAAGAGATAAGGTTTGCGACCACTGGTATAAACATACTGATCTATCGTCAGTCCCCAGCCGCCTTCGCCAGTTTTATACCACATGCCGCGATAGTCGTAGCTGGGCGTAAGGTCTCCCGTCGGAGGCGAGGTTGTTTCTGGAGAAAGATAAGGTTTGATACTTGACCAAACGCGATTCAAACTTGAATAACAATCAACGTTACCATACTGATACGCTTGCCCCGTATTTGCGCATGACGCCAAGCCACCCGCGAGTCCGCCACGTAGTTGATAAGTACCGCTGGATGATAATGGAAATAAACCGGAGCCGCTGCTGCCTCCTTCGGTAGTACCCTCCTGCCAACTGACAAGAGCAAGCGTAGAAGCGTTTACGTTACTTCCCCCAAATCCGTAAACAGCGGCGCAAGTCGTTCCTTCTCCTCTGCCGAGACTGACTTTTTTGATATCCCAGTTTGGGTGATGAATAGCGACTATATTACCGGTGGAAAAAGCGGCGTTATTCCAGTCGGCAAACACCGCGCCACCGGGTGGCGTTCTTTTTAATCTTAAGAGGGTTGTATCATAAGCTGTATTAGCATACAAAAGATCGGCTCCTCCAGAAAGCGCGACGCGATTTGGGGCTGTCGTTCGATTGGCGCATGTCGACGATTCTTCAAACCAGACTGTTTCAAGGGTATTTGCCACTCCTGACCCGCTGATACAATGCGCCGCTGTCCAAAAATAGGGTGTACCATTCTTGTTGGTATTATTCAATAGTGTACCGGTACAAGTATAGGGGGATGATCCTTCGATAAAATACATCCGCGCAACGGCTTTGACGGCGTCCTTGTAGGCATTTCCCAAAGAGTCTTTACACACTACATTGATATTACATGAACCTGAGTCGCCATAGTCATAAATGATTTTAGAAGCGTCGAAGTTTTCAAGCATCGATACGAAGATGTGCGATACGGTATCGACTGACAAATCAATATTTTCCAATTTGTTTCCAACAGGAATGAAAATTTCGATGATTTGCGTTTCGCCGCTGGTCATTGGCGTCCAATAAGTATCGTTGTCGCTGCGCAAATCGAGTGCTTCTTTACCGGAAACGACGCCGACGATACGTTCCAATTGGTTCGAGCCGGCGAAACGGAATTCCGCGTTGTCGGGAAGGGCGGTTATTTTCAATCCCACGCGCAATGTTGGCGCATCGGGCGAGGTCACAAACAAACGGGCAACACTGCCTTCGGAAACGGTTTGCCATTGCAGTTGCGGTTGCGTTTTGTCTTTTGCTTCGAGAGAGAAAAAACGATTGACGCCGACACGTAAGGGCTTGGCGAGCATTCCATTAGTTTCTGGCGTATTGGATTTTTTGAGTTGGTCAAATTCATCGGGAGCGAGTTCAGAGAAACGGATTTCCGTGAAGGACGACAAATCTGAACTTTTTGCAATCGTGTCGGGCGTACGCCACGTAACGGGAGCTTCAATTTTTTGTGGCGCATAAAGGATGCTGCCCACACTTTGCGCATCGGCTGTTTCAGCAGACACATTGACGCTGACGCCAATCGCCAATAACGCGGTGATGATGATATTGGTGTGCTTCATGGTTTCCTCATTTCAAAGAACAAAATTAGATATTTAATTCAGGCATTTCCAGGTTGAATTCATAATAAACCATTCGGGTTCTGTTGTCCAAGTTTAGCAAAGGCATTCGCAGGAAGCCAAAACCGGAACGTTTTTAGTTACTGAGCGGAGTACAACATGGAGGAGTAAGCTAACGAAAAAACTTCATGAAATAATTTTTTGAGCATTGCTGTTTATTAGTAACGCCATTTCCGCGAAGTTCCAAAATTTGCCTATAATTAACCCTTTGCCTTTTCTTCAGCGTAAACGCTGGAGCGTGGAATGTTATGACACTTGCTAAAAGCTTTGACCCCGCCGAGATTGAAAACCGCTGGTATCCACAGTGGGAAATGTCCGGTTATTTCGATGCCGGACTGGATACATCCAAACCGGAAAATGAGCGTTTTTGCGTTCTTTTGCCGCCGCCCAATGTCACCGGCACGTTGCACATGGGACACGGTTTTCAGCAAACGATCATAGACGCATTGATTCGCTATTATCGGATGCGCGGTTTCAATACTTTGTGGCAGCCCGGCACCGACCACGCGGGCATCGCCACACAGATCGTCGTCGAGCGGCAACTGGATATGCAGGGAAAATCGCGGCATGCGTTGGGACGCGAGGCGTTCATTGAGGAAGTCTGGAAGTGGAAGGAGCTTTCCGGCAACCGTATTTCGCAACAGATGCGGCGTTTGGGCACATCGCCAGATTGGCGACGCGAGCGTTTCACGATGGATGAGGGGTTGTCGAAAACGGTCACCGAGATTTTCGTGCGGTTATACCGCGAAGGTTTGATTTATCGCGGCAAGCGTTTAGTGAACTGGGACCCGGTATTGGGGACGGCGGTGTCCGATTTGGAAGTCGATAATGTCGAAGAAATCGGTTCGATGTGGTACGTTCTGTATCCGTTCAGCGAAGGCGCGGTCGATGGGTTGGTGGGGTTGACCGTTGCGACGACTCGTCCTGAAACGATGCTTGGCGATGTGGCGGTGATGGTGCATCCCGACGATGCGCGCTATCGGTCGCTGATCGGGAAAACGGTCGATTTGCCGCTGACCGGACGCAAAATTCCAATCATTGCCGATGATTATGTCGACCGCGAATTTGGAACGGGTTGCGTCAAGGTGACGCCCGCGCACGATTTCAACGACTACGCGGTGGGGTTGCGCCATGATTTGCCACAGATCGGCGTGTTGACGCTCGACGCGAAAATCAATGAAAACGCGCCTGCGGCGTATCGCGGCATGGATCGTTTTGAGGCGAGAAAACGAATCGTCGATGATCTGGGGCGATTCGGCGTTTTGGTTAAGGTTGAACCGCATCAATTGAAAGTGCCGCGCGGCGACCGCACACATACGGTGATCGAACCGATGCTGACCGATCAATGGTTCGTCGCGGTCAACCAACCGGCGGCGGACGGTAAAAGCATCGGTCAAAAAGCAATAGACGCAGTTGCGGCGGGCGAAATTCGTTTCGTACCGGAAAATTGGGTCAATACTTATTATGCTTGGATGCGCAATTTGCAGGATTGGTGTATCTCTCGGCAACTGTGGTGGGGGCATCAGATCCCGGCTTGGTACGGCGACGATCATCGTTACTGGGTGGCGCATGATGAGCGGGAAGCGGAAGCGCTGGCGCGACAGGATGGTTATACCGGCGAATTAAAACGCGACGAGGATGTGCTGGATACTTGGTTTTCGTCGGCGTTATGGTCTTTTTCCACATTGGAGTGGACGCCTGAATATCCACAGAAAAGTAATATTGCGTTGGATTTATATTTGCCTTCGTCGGTATTGGTGACGGGTTTCGATATTATCTTTTTCTGGGTGGCGCGTATGGTGATGATGACCAAACACATCACCGGAAAAATTCCGTTCCGCGACGTTTATGTGCACGGATTGATCCGCGACGCCGAAGGGCAAAAGATGAGCAAATCGAAAGGTAATATTCTCGATCCGATTGACCTCATCGACGGTATCGGCTTGGAAGCGCTGGTGGAAAAGCGGACGACGGGGTTGATGGATCCGAAAGACGCGCCGAAGATCGAAAAAAGGACGCGCGCCGATTATCCGCAAGGGATTTCGGCATTTGGTACGGACGCGCTACGCTTTACTTTCATCAGTTTGGCAAGTCCGAGCAGAGATATACGTTTCGATATGAACCGCTGTGAAGGCTATCGTAATTTCTGCAATAAATTGTGGAACGCGTCGAGGTTCGTGTTGATGAATTGCGAAGGCAAGGATTGCGGCGCGGATGAGGCGGACGGAGCGTTGCCGTTTTCGTTCGCCGACCGCTGGATCGTCAGCCGTTTGCAACGCGCCGAAGCGGAGGTGGCGCAGCGCTTTGCCGAGTATCGTCCCGATCTCGTCGCGCGAACGGTTTATGAGTTGGTTTGGGATGAATTCTGCGATTGGTATCTGGAACTGGCAAAGGTGCAGTTAGCGCAGATCGACGAAGCGCGGCAGCGAGCGACACGAAAGACGCTGGCCTGCGTGTTGGAAGCGATTCTGCGTTTGGCGCATCCACTGATCCCGTTCATCACCGAAGAATTGTGGCAAGCGGTCGCGGAATTGGCGCAGCGTAAAAATAGCGCGTTCATCGGAACAGCGCGTTACCCCGAAAGCGACATGGCGCGGATCGACGAAGCCGCCGAAGCGCAAATGGCGCAACTAAAAGCGATGGTCAACGCTTGTCGCAGTTTGCGCGCGGAAATGAATCTTTCGCCGGCGCAAAAAGTGCCATTATTGGCGGCGGGCGACGAGAAAACAATCTCGGCATTTTCGGCGTATCTTGCCGTGTTGGCGAAACTCTCCGAAGTCGATGCCGTCGGCGGCGCGTTACCGGAATCGCCTGCGCCGATCCAAATCGTCGGCGATTTCCGTTTGATGTTGAAAATCGAAATCGACGTGGCGGCTGAACGGGCGCGTTTGCAAAAAGAAATCACGCGCGTTGAAGGCGAAATCGCCAAAGCGCAAAGCAAGCTCGCTAACGAAAATTTTGTGGCGCGCGCGCCGCAGGCGGTAATTGAGCAAGAGCGCGTCAGACTTGCCGAATTTACCGCGACGAGGGAAAAATTAAACGAGCAGTTCGAGCATTTGCGCTAGAGAAGACTTCGGGCGGCGCTCAAAAATATCGGCGCACGGCTTCTCCCGTGGCCGCCGCGCAAATCCGAAGTATCGCCTTATGGGCTAAAATTTCGTGGCGACGCTATTTAAGGTGTTTGGGGGGTAAAAGACTCAAATAATTTGCCGCGTATCAAGAAACTACGGCATAATCGGCGGTGCATATAATATATGTTTAAGGGTATTTACCGTGATAACACGGGTAAGTTTTTCATCAGGAGAGGTTGATATGGAATCGTTAAAAACGAGCAATGAAGTTAAACCGGGCGCGGATGACCGCAGTCATGTTAAAAGCATAATGGGGGGGGGGTAGATGTCCTGGTGATTCTCGCTCATTCATGAGATTTGCCGCGTTGCTCGGCGCGGTGTTCGGTAAGAAGACAGCGCGTCATCAAAAAACATCCTTGCTTCCATGCCGGGAAGCAAAACACCACGAAGCAAAACAGCACAAAGCAAGGCATTACAAAAAGGTTGGGTTCTCAGCATTAAAGATTGGGTTATCGGCATTCGTGGCAGCGATGTTGTGCGTGGGCGTTGCCGCGCAGGCGGCGACGGTGACGGTCAACGATGTCACCGACGGTTCAGTTGCTGGCAAATGCACATTGCGCGATGCGGTAGCGGCGGTCAATACCGCAATGGCGGTCAATGGTTGCGCTGCCGGAGACGGCAGCAACGACACCATCACATTTGACGCGGGAGTATTCAACACGCCGACCACCATCGACGTGACCGCCAGTGGCGAAATCGCCATCTCTAAAAGCCTCACCATCGAGGGGTTGCTGGATGTCGATGACGCTCCGCTGATTACGCTCGATGGCAAGAGCGCCAATCGCATCCTGAATTTCTCCGGCTCTGTTCTTACCGTTTCAGGGCTGGCTTTTCAGAATGGCAGTGTGGCAAGCGGCGCCAGCGGCGGCGCGATTTATGCCCCCGGTGCCAGCGCCACCGTCATTGTTCGCAACAGCGTATTCAAGAACAATCAAGCGACCAGCAGTTACGGCAACGGCGGCGCGATTTATGCCTACGGTGTCAACGCCACCGTCAATGTCAGCAACAGCACATTCGAGAACAATCAGGCTGGCGGCGTCGGCTCCGGCAGCGGCGGGGCGATTGGTACCAACGGTACCGCCAATGTCAGCAACAGCGCATTTAAAGGCAATCATGCCCGCTATGGCGGCGGCGCGATTTATGCCTACACCACCGCCAATGTCAGCGACAGCACATTCGGGAACAATCGGTCCAGCGGCAGTTACGGCGGCGCGATTCATGCCATCGGTACCGCCAATGTCAGCAACAGCGCATTCGAGAACAATCAAGCAAACAGCAACGGCGGCGCGATTTCTGCCACTACCGCCAATGTCAGCAACAGTACCTTTGAAGGCAATCGGGCCAGCAACAATGACGGCGGCGCGATTCACGTCTGGACGGCTCTCAAAGCCAGTCACCTGACGCTGCTCGACAATAGCGCGACCAGAGGCGCGGCGATCTACGGAGCTAGTGGCAGTGTTCGCATTGACAACAGTCTCATCCTTTCCAGCGCCGCGCTTGTCGGCGCGCCGACATTGTGCGCGGTTGTTGGCGCGGGCAGCATTGGCGGAAGTTACAACATCGAATGGGTGAACGGCGCGGATACGACAAGCTGTAGCAACACTAATAATGTTTCCGGCGGCAGCGGCGTGATTGGCGCTATTGTCGAAACGACGCTTGCCGACAACGGCGGACCGACGCCAACGCTGGCGTTACCGGCGGGCAGCCCGGCAATCGGCGCGGCGGATCCAAGCGGCGCGACCTCGCAGATGCTCGTCATCAACTTTTCGCCAACGCCGGTGACCGCAACATGGGGTGACGCGACACTCGACCAGCGCGGCATGCCGCGCAAAACAAGGACTGTTGGTCGGGACATCGGCGCCTTTGAAAAGCAAATCGGCATTGGCGGCGCGCCCGCCAACGGGCAAGTCGGCGTTTTCTATACCGACAACAGTATTCAGGCGAGTGACGGTACGCCGTCGTACCGCTACGAGGTGACCGATGGCGCTCTGCCGCCCGGCTTGAGTCTTGATCTTGACACTGGAGCCATCATCGGCACGCCGACGACGGCGGACAGCTACACGTTCACCGTGACCGTCACCGATAGTTCACAACCGACCGCGCAAACGGCGAGTGTAGAGTTCACCATCGTGATTGCGGCAGCGCCGCCGCCGCCAGTGAACGGCGCGACTTCAATTCCTGTTTTGCCCATGCCGCTCGCGCTGCTACTGGCGCTGGGATTGGCGGTGGTAGGAATCGGGTTCAGGAAAAGGAAAATGACCAAGATGGATATTTTCTGAAAGTCGTTAGGGAAACCCGGATTAACTTGGTCGTCATTGCGAGCGAAGCGAAGCAATCCAGTAGGCGGCATGAATTGCCACGGGGCTTCGCCCCTCGCAATGACGAAAAGCGGATGATGTCAATACCTGAACAAAAACTGCTCCAAAAGTAGCAGGGCGTTGATTTTCTGAAAGCAGCCAGGAGCAAATATTTTCTGAAAGACGTTAGGGAAACCCTGATTAACTTGGTCGTCATTGCGAGCGAAGCGAAGCAATCCAGTAGGCGGCATGGATTGCCACGGGGCTTCGTCCCTCGCAATGACGAAAAGCGGACGATGTCAGTACCTGAACAAAAGCTGCTCCAAAAGTAGCAGGGCGTTGATTTTCTGAAAGCAGCCAGGAGCAGATATTTTCTGAAAGCGAATATCTTCAGAAAACGGCTCGATAAAAAGGAATTCAATAAAAATTAACTCAATAAAGAGTGACTCAATAGAAAGTAACACGACGAAAAGGCGGAATCTTCCGCCTTTTCGTTTTCTTTGGTGAATTCCGTCTTTGCCGGGTAAAGGACAGAGCGCAACGTAAACCACGCAAAGATTTTGCGCGTGTATCCGTATGAGGGCAGGAGGGCAGACAGGTAGGTTTGTCCCTACGCTTGCGGCACGGTTTCAATTCACGCGCTCGTTTTGGTTTGGATGGCGTTCGGAAGATTGAAAAACAAAGAATCGAATTCCGATGATTTCGCTTCTGCGGGGCTTGAGTTAAAAGAGGCATCGCTTCGAGAAGCCTCGCAGAGACGAAATATCGTGACGGTGTTGTACGCAAGTCATGGGTTATCCCCGATGATTTGCAATCTATGTGGAATGACATATGTCTCGTGACGACGCAATCCAGAGAGACTTCGGGCGGCGCTCAAAAATATCGGCGCGCCGCTTCGTAACGTGGCGCAAAGTAGCCGCTATCGAGGGAATCGACGCGGACTTTGCCGTTGGTGGACGGCGCGTGTATGAATTTGCCATTACCGATATAAATGCCGGTGTGTGAAAACGAGCGATTCGACGTATTGAAAAAAACCAGATCGCCCGGACGCAAACCGTCCAGCGGAATCGGTTCGCCTTGTCGCGCGATATCGGCGGCGTTGCCGCTTACCTTCACGCCAACGGCGTGTTCAAAAATATAAGTCACCATCCCGCTGCAATCGAATCCGGCTTGCGGGTTCTTGCCGCCGAAGCGGTAGCCGATGTCCAACAGCGAAAATGCGAAAATGACGACTTCGTGTCCTCGCTCGGTCGGCGGTAGATCGTGGAATCGTTTTTTTTCTGCGTTTTTTCTCTCTTTCGGAGATGAACCACAAGCGCTCAATAAACTCAATGTGAACAAGGATAAAATGATTTTTCTGCGTAAACAGAAGAAAGAAAGAGCACGTTGCGGAAAATCAGTATTCTTCACGGGGTTTTATCATCGGAAAATCAGGTTGCGTTACCACAGAATATTTGTTAAAACGACATTACCGAAGTATTGTGCTTTCAAACTTCACGAGAAGCAAGAAGCGCGACCTTGAAGGAATTCTGTTGAGGGATTTTTTAGGCGCTCCGAATGCTCAGACCCGAGCGAAACGGAAAAATTTCCAAGTATTTTTACACGGAATACGTTGAGAGAAAAGGACGCAAAATATTTTTGCCTCCGACGGTATAGCAGTAGTAAAATTCCGACATAAAACGTCGGGTATGTGTATCCCAACTTTTGAGGAGATTTTGATTATGGCAGATAAAACAGCAACGCTTTCCTTTTCCGACGGAACTCCGGAGATTACTTTTCCTATACTCGAAGGCAGTCTGGGACCGGATGTAATCGATATTCGCCCGCTTTATAACAAAACGGGTAAGTTCACATACGATTCGGGTTTTCTCTCGACGGCTTCCTGTTCGTCAACCATTACCTATATAGACGGAGAAAAAGGAGAGTTGTTGTACAGGGGTTATGCCATTGATGATTTGGCGCATCACTGTAATTTTCTCGAAGTTTGCCAATTACTGATTTACGGCGAATTACCGACTCGGGAACAGCACGAAAAATTTAATAAACTTGTTTTGCATCATACGATGGTACATGAGCAGATGCATTTTTTCATGCGCGGTTTTCGCCGCGATGCGCATCCGATGGCGGTATTGACGGGCTTGATGGGCGCTATGTCCGCGTTTTATCCTGATTCGATGAATATTCACGATCCGAAACAACGAGAAAGATCGGCGATTCGGTTGATCTCCAAGATGCCGACGCTGGTCTCAATGGCTTATAAGTATTCGATTGGTGAACCGTTCATTTATCCCGACAACAGTTTGTCGTACGCAGGTAATTTCCTAAGGATGATGTTCGCCACACCATGCGAGCCTTACGTCGTTAATCAGGTCATCGAAAGAGCGATGGATCGTATTTTGACATTGCACGCCGACCATGAGCAAAATGCCTCGACCTCGACGGTACGTTTGTGCGCGTCCTCCGGCACCAATCCGATCGCCGCGATTGCCGCCGGCGTCGCTTGTTTGTGGGGTCCGGCGCATGGCGGCGCGAACGAAGCTTGTTTGATGATGCTCAATGAGATTCAGGCAAACGGCGGCGTCGAAAAGATCGGCGAATATATCACCAAGTTCAAAGACAAAAATTCGGGCGTTCGTTTGATGGGTTTTGGTCATCGCGTGTACAGAAATTACGACCCGCGCGCCAAGCTGATGCGCGAAACCTGTCACGAAGTTTTGGCTGAACTGGGACTGCAAGATGATCCGCTTTTCAAACTGGCGATGACGTTGGAGAGAATCGCGTTGGAAGACGATTATTTCGTTAGCCGCAAGCTGTATCCGAACGTCGATTTTTATTCGGGCATCGTTCAGAAAGCGATCGGTATTCCGGTGCCGCTCTTTACCGCGATTTTCGCGTTGGCGCGCTCGATAGGTTGGATTGCGCAACTCAACGAAATGATTGCCGATCCCGAATACAAGATCGGGCGTCCGCGTCAACGCTACGTAGGCGAAAAACTGCGGAAAGTCAAACCTTTGAACGAACGTTAATATCCATATCCGGCGGGCGAAAGTCCGCCGGATGACCATCACGGTTTGCGGGAAAGATCATGAGTCACAGTCACGAAAGCATGAAAGAAAAGCAGGTTACCAGTTTATTATTTGGTGGCAACGCGCCCTTTATCGAAGAACAATACGAGCGTTATCTCGACGACCCTTCTTCAGTTTCTCCTGAATGGTACGATTATTTCAATTCGATTCGAGGCGGCGCGCCCGATGTGGCGCATACGCCGATCATCCGCGCTTTTGAAGCGCTGGCGAAAACGCCACGCGGCAGCGCCGTTGCGCAACCCAAAGTGGGCATGGATACTGAGTTGGCGAGCAAACAAGCGGCGGTTCAGTTACTCATAAGTCGTTACCGGATGCTCGGTATCCGTCTTGCTGATTTGGATCCGTTACAGCGGCAGCAAACACCCATTTTGCCAGAACTCGACCCCGCTTCTTACGGTTTTACCGCTGCGGATATGGAAGCTGAGTTTTCCACCGGTTCGCTTTATCATTCGCCGCGCGCGAAACTCAAAGACATTCTACAGCAACTCAGAGAAACATATTGTCGCACGCTGGGCGCTGAATTCATGTATATCACGGACACGCCGCGCCGCGAATGGGTGCGTGAACAATTAGAAACGTCACGCGCTCGCCCGAATTTCACGCCCGAAGAAAAACGCTACATCCTCGAACGCTTGACGGCTGCCGAAACGCTGGAACGCTATTTGCACACACGTTATGTTGGGCAGAAACGTTTTTCAGGCGAGGGCGGAGAAGCGTTGACGCCGATGCTCGATCATCTGATTCAAAAAGCGGGAGCGATGGGCGTGGAAGGAATTGTGATCGGCATGGCGCACCGTTCGCGCTTGAACGTATTAGTAAATACGATGGGCAAAATGCCGAGCGAGCTTTTCGGAGAGTTTGAGGGCAGGGCGCCACAAGACTTGCCGTCGGGTGACGTGAAATACCATAAAGGCTTTTCATCGAATGTGGCGACGCCGGGTGGACCGGTGCATTTGTCGCTGGCGTTCAATCCGTCGCATCTGGAAATCGTGAATCCTGTCATCGAAGGGTCGGTACGGGCGCGGCAAAGCCGCCGCAACGATATGCAAGGGGTACAAGTTTTGCCGCTGCTGATTCACGGCGACGCGGCAATCGCGGGGCAGGGCGTCAATCAGGAAGTATTGAATATGGCGCAAACGCGCGGTTACAGCACCGGCGGCACAATTCATATCGTCATCAACAATCAAATCGGTTTTACGACCTCCGATCCGCGCGATACGCGTGGCACGATGTACTGCACTGATATTGCGAAGATGATCGAAGCGCCGATATTGCACGTCAACGGCGATGATCCCGAAGTGTGTTTGTACGCAGTCGAATTGGCGCTGGCGTTTCGCCAGAAGTTTCATAAGGACGTATTCGTCGATTTGGTTTGCTTCCGCCGTTTGGGGCATAACGAAGCCGACGAGCCTATGGTGACACAACCGTTGATGTACAAGAAAATCAACGCGCATCAGGGCGTACGTCAGAGCTACGCCGAGCGACTCATCGCGGAAAAAGTCATCGAAAGCGAAGAACCGAATAAAATGATCGAAAGTTATCGCGCGGCGCTGGATCGCGGCGAACACACCAACAAAACGATACTTTCAAACTATAACCATCCCTATATTCTCGGCTGGGAGAAATATAAAGATAAACATTGGACGGAAGCGGTCGATACCCGCGTCGATCACGCGCATCTGCAGTCGCTGGGGGGCAAAATTACCGAAGTTCCCGCCAATTTCAAACTGCATCCGCGCGTGGAAAAAATCATCGCCGACCGTCAGAAAATGGCGAAAGGCGAGTTGCCGCTTGATTGGGGCATGGCGGAAAACCTGGCCTACGCCGTGCTGCTGGATCGCGGCTATCCGGTGCGTTTGTCGGGTGAAGATGTCGGACGCGGTACGTTCTCGCATCGCCACGCTGTGCTTCACGATCAAAACCGTGAACGCTGGGACGCGGGAAGCTGGATTCCGCTACAACATATCAAGGATCAGCAGCCGGAGTTTGAAATCATCGATTCGGTACTGACTGAAAACGCAGTATTGGCTTTTGAATATGGTTATTCGACCTCGGTTTCCGAAAAACTGGTGGTTTGGGAAGCGCAGTATGGTGATTTTGCCAACGGCGCGCAAGTCGTCATCGACCAGTTCATCAGTTCCGGCGAAGTGAAATGGGGGCGCCTGTGCGGGCTGACCATGTTTTTGCCGCACGGTTATGAAGGACAGGGACCGGAACACTCGTCGGCGCGACCAGAGCGTTTCTTACAATTATGCGCGCAACACAATATGCAATTTACCGTGCCGTCCACGCCTGCGCAAATCTTTCATTTGCTATGTCGCCAAATGATTCGCCCATACCGTAAACCGCTGATTGTAATGACGCCCAAGAGCTTGCTACGGCACAGAGAAGCGGTCTCCGATCTGCGCGAACTGAGCGACGGTAAATTCCGTACCGTGATTGGCGATATACAAGCCGACCCAAAAAAGGTCAAGCGCATCATCGTTTGCGCGGGTAAAATCTATTATGAGCTTAATGCGTACCGGCGTGTCAACGAGCGCGGCGATGTGGCAATCATGCGTCTGGAGCAACAATATCCGTTCCCGCATGATACGTTCAAAGAAGAAATCGCGCGTTATCCGAAAGCGACGGAAGTCGTCTGGTGTCAAGAAGAACCGCAGAATCAGGGCGCATGGTATCGTCTGCGCTCCTATTTCCGACAAGACATTGGAGAAAAACAATTATTGGCTTATGCCGGCCGGACGGTTTCTGCTTCACCGGCGGTTGGTTACTCCGCCAAACATCTGGCGGAACAAAAGCAGGTGATCGAGGATGCCTTTGCCGAAAGTAATGCGTTGGCGACGGGCGGCATGTTCAGCAAAGAGTGATAAAAAAGCGACAAAAGAGTTATAAAAGGAAATTTTTTCATGAAACTCGAAATCAAAGTTCCGCAACTTCCCGAATCGGTCAGCGAGGCGACATTGTTGCAGTGGAATAAAAAAGTGGGCGATGCGGTCACGCGCGATGAGAATTTGATTGATCTGGAAACCGATAAAGTGGTTTTGGAATTGCCCGCGCCAGTGTCTGGCGTATTGAGGGAAATTTTGATAGGCAACGGCGCGATAGTGAAAGCAAACGACGTGTTGGCGATACTTGATACGGAAGCGACGATAAAAGCGGTTGCCCGACAAGAAACGCCGAGGGTGTCACAACAGAGCAAAATGCCCGCTGACAGCGTGGCGGCTTTGCCGGCGGCGCGTAAGATGATGGCGGAAAAAAATATTGACGCGGCGAATGTCGAAGGAACGGGGCGCGGCGGACGTATCACCAAAAACGATGTGGCGGGGAAGACGGACAAGGCGGCAGTGGATAAAACGGTTTTGGTTGCCGCCGATACGACCTCCAAAGCGGCGTCGGTAGCGGCGATTCCATCGGTCAGCGGCGCGTCGCCCGAAGGACGCATCGAGCAGCGCGTACCGATGTCGCGCTTGCGTCAGCGCGTCGCCGAACGTTTGGTGCAATCACAATCGACGGCGGCAATTTTGACGACGTTCAACGAAGTCAATATGCAGGCAGTGATGGATTTACGCGCTAATTACCGCGACCGTTTTGAAAAAAATAATGGCGTACGCTTGGGCTTCATGGGCTTTTTCATCAAAGCCGTCGTTTATGCGTTGAAAAAATTTCCGATAGTGAACGCTTCGATTGATGGAAACGATATTGTTTATCATGGCTATTACGATATTGGTGTTGCCGTCGGTACTCCGCGTGGTTTAGTCGTACCGATCATACGCGACGCCGATCAGCTTTCGTTCGCCGAAATCGAAAAGAGAATCGCTGATTTCGGCAAACGGGCGCAAGAAGGCAAGCTGACTATCGAAGAATTGACCGGCGGCACGTTCACGATCAGCAACGGCGGCGTATTCGGCTCGTTGATGTCTACGCCGATCATCAATCCGCCGCAATCGGCGATTTTAGGCGTGCACGCTACCAAAGAGCGGCCAGTCGTTGAAAACGGGCAAATCGTCATTCGCCCAATGAATTATCTGGCGTTGTCGTACGATCACCGGATCATCGATGGACGTGAATCGGTGCTGACGCTGGTAGCAATCAAAGAAGCGCTGGAAGATCCGACAAGGATTTTGTTGGACGTTTGATTTTTGCGCGACGGATATGTTTATAAACCTTGGAATGGGAATTGGAGAGGGCGATGTCTGATGTTTTCGATGTGGTCGTGATCGGCGCAGGTCCGGGCGGCTATATCGCCGCGATCAGGGCGGCGCAATTGGGCTTTTCGGTGGCGTGTATTGATCAAGCGGCGCGGCGTGATGGCAAACCCGCTCCGGGCGGGACATGCACCAACGTCGGCTGCATTCCATCCAAAGCGTTGCTTCAGTCGTCTGAACATTTCGATATGGCGCGGCGGCATTTGAGCGAACACGGCATCGCTATCAAAAGCGTGGCGATAGATATTCCCGCGATGATTGGACGGAAGGATAAAATCGTCGGTCAAACCAACGATGGAATCTTATATTTGTTCAAGAAAAATAAAATCAGATTTTATCAAGGCCGAGGCGCGTTTTCCACTCGGGACGGCAACCGCTGGACGTTGACCGTGGCGCCGACGGGGATAGCGAAAGAAACGGCGACACTTTCGGCGCAACATGTGATCGTGGCGACCGGTTCGTCGCCGCGCGCGTTACCGAACGCGCCGTTCGACAATCAATATGTTCTCGATAACGAAGGCGCGTTGGCGATGCAAAGCGTGCCGAAACGTTTCGGCATCGTTGGCGCGGGCGTGATTGGGTTGGAGATGGGGTCGCTATGGCAGCGTTTGGGTGCGGAGGTGACGTTGCTCGAAGCGTTGCCCGATTTTCTTAGTGTTGCCGATGACGCTGTAGCGAAAGAAGCTGCCAAACAGTTCAAAGCGCAAGGATTGACGATTCACACTGGAATCAATATCGAGGAAGTCAAAACGAACGACAAAGAAGTCAAAGTGCATTATCGTGACAGTAAGGGCGCGGAACAAAATGTGGTGTTCGATAAATTAGTCGTGTCCATCGGGCGGGTGCCGAATACGCAGGGATTGAACGCCGAAGCCGTCGGTTTGAAGCTGGACGAACGTGGCGCGATAGAAGTCGATGATTGCTGTCGCGCCAACTTGCCGAACGTGTGGGCGATAGGCGATGTAGTGCGCGGACCGATGTTGGCGCATAAAGCCGAAGAAGAAGGCAACGCGGTCGCTGAGCGTATCGCCGGACAAAAGCCGCATGTCGATTTCAACACGATTCCTTATGTGATTTATACTTCACCGGAAATCGCTTGGGTCGGAAAAAACGAACAACAACTGAAAGCCGAAGGCGCCGATTATCGGAGTGGTCGTTTTCCGTTCATGGCAAATGGACGCGCGCGCGCAATGGGGGACACGCGCGGTTTCGTGAAATGGCTTGCCGATGCCCAAACGGATTGCGTACTTGGTTTACACATCATCGGTCCCTGTGCTTCCGAGTTGATCATGGAAGGTGTCATCGCTATAGAATTCGGCGCGTCTAGCGAAGATATTGCGCGGATTTGCCACGCTCACCCGACATTGGCAGAAGCCGTCAAAGAAGCGGCGTTGGCAATTGACGGCAGAACGTTGAATCTCTGATATTGTGTCCGGCGGTTTCGCTTGCGCTTTACCGCCGGTTAGGGATATTTCGTCTCTGCGGGACTTTTCACAAAAACGAAAAGGCGGAAAATTCGAGGGTGTTTAATTAGATATTAGTTAGATAATTGCCCAAGTAATGACGACACACCATTCCAGATGATCTGTACGCCGATACAGAGAAGAATGAAAGCAAATAGGCGGAAGACAACTTGCGTTCCGGTTGTGCCGAGCAGTTTCATGATTTGATAAGCGTAGCGGAAACATAAGTAAATACTGGCGGCAACGACTGCCGCGCCGACGACAAATGAGGGCGCGGCGGTAAACAAGGATTGCACCGAACTGGCGTGGTTTGCTCCGAGTGTGATGGCGACACTGATCGTTCCGGGTCCGACGGTCAACGGCAGCGTGAGCGGATAAAACGCCTTTGCCATTTTGTTTTTATCGGCATGTAATTCGCGTCGCGCTTCGCCGCTGGCAGTCTCTTCATTGCTGTCGCTCGTTTCTTGATGCAGTAAACCCCAACCGAGATGGCAGACAATCAAACCGCCGGCGACTTGTACTATCGGCACGGATAAACCGAAAAAAAGCAATACGAAGTTGCCAATGAACAATGAAGCGGCAAGCAGCAGAAAGGCATTGACAGCGACTCTGCGGGCGAGGAGTATTCGGTCTTTTTGCGTCAAACCATCGGTGATGGCGATAAATATCGCCATGCTGCTCAATGGATTGGCGATGGGCAAAAGAGCGAGAACGACCAGCAGAAAATTTTCAATAACAACTCGCATGGCATAAACTATTGATGATTGGCTTCTCCGTGAATAATAACAGAGGCTTCACATAAGTCAGTCTTACACTGCCCAATAAAATCAGAGGCGATCCTCCAGTATGGGTGCCTACCTGCTTCGTCCCTATGCTCGTTATAAGTAGTCGTATGCGCTGGTAAAGACGTTTTACGCGGTCTTTGCGTTATATGGAAACGACTATTCAATCGCTTTGCCGATATCTTCGACGACTTTTTTCGCGTCACCAAACACCATCATGGTCTTTTCTAGATAAAAGAGCGGGTTATCGACGCCGGCGTAACCGGACGCCATCGAGCGTTTATTGACGATTACGGTACGTGCCTTATGCGCTTCGAGGATCGGCATACCATAGATTGGACTGCCTTTTTCTTCCGCCAGCGGGTTGACGACATCGTTGGCGCCAAGTATTAGCGCAACGTCGGCAACGCCGAATTCGTTGTTGATATCTTCCATTTCAAAAACTTGGTCGTAAGGCACTTCTGCTTCAGCGAGCAATACATTCATGTGCCCGGGCATTCGTCCTGCGACGGGGTGAATCGCGTAGCGCACATCGACGCCTTTTTCACGGAGTTTGTCCGCCAATTCTTTGACGGCGTGCTGGGCGCGGGCGACGGCAAGCCCGTATCCGGGTACGATGATGACGCTCTCGGCGTTACCCATGATAAACGCGGCGTCATCGGCGCTGCCGGATTTGACGGTTTTTTGTCCGGCGTCCGCGACTTGAGCGCCTTCTTCCGCGCCGAAACCGCCGAGGATCACGCTGATGAAATTACGGTTCATCGCTTTACACATGATGTACGATAGAATCGCGCCGCTCGAACCGACGAGCGACCCCGAAATGATGAGCATCGGGTTATTGAGTGAGAAACCGATGCCGGCGGCTGCCCAGCCAGAATAGCTGTTTAACATCGAGATCACGACCGGCATGTCCGCGCCGCCAATGGGAATGATCATCAGCACGCCGAGCAAAAAGGCGAGGGAAGTCATGATGATGAACGGCGTCCAACCGCCGCCCGTGAAAAACCACACGCCGAAACCGATCATCGCGATGGCTAGCGCGAGGTTGAGAAAGTGTTGTCCCGCAAACACGATTGGCGCGCTTTTGATCTTGCCGGACAATTTGCCAAACGCGATAACCGAGCCAGAGAAAGTAATCGCGCCGATGAATGTGCCGATGAATAGCTCGAACATATTGCCGGTCGGGATCGGATCGGACAGCCCCAGCGCAGGCGGGTTGTTGACCGTCGCTACGGCGATCAGCACGGCGGCGAGACCGACCAGCGAGTGCATCGCCGCGACCAGTTCCGGCATTTGGGTCATCTGCACGCGACGCGCAACCACCGTACCAATCGTGCCGCCGACGATGATACCGACGATGATACCGGCGACGTTGCCGGAAATTTTATAGGCGACGAGAAAAGTCATGATTACCGCAATCGCCATCCCGGAAATGCCGAAAACGTTCCCACGTCGCGCGGTGGAAGGATGGGAAAGCCCTTTCAACGCCAGAATGAAGCAGACGGAGGCGACGAGGTAGCACAAAACAACTACATTAGCGCTCATATTCGTTTCCCCTCACTGCTTTTCCGAATCGTTTTTCGCGGACGCTTTGGGTTCTTTTTTCTTGAACATTTCCAGCATCCGGCGGGTCACCAGAAAGCCGCCAAAGACATTCACGGAAGCAAGCGCCACCGCCAGCACGCCGACCCAGCCACCCCAGTCGAAGGCGGCGGGCGCCGCCGCCAACATCGCGCCGACCAAGATAATGCCCGAAATAGCGTTGGTCACCGACATCAATGGCGTATGCAGCGCCGGCGTGACGTTCCACACCACGTGATAACCGACGAAAATCGCCAGTACGAAAACAATTAAATTAACAACGATAGGATCGATATCCATGTGAAATTCTCCAAAATAAATTCGACGTGATCAGGGCTGCGCTTTGGGTTGATGAAGCGCGCCATTTTTGCACAATAAGGTTGCTTGAATGATTTCGTCATCTTCGGGTAAAGCAAAAGCGCCGTTTTTCGCGTCGATCATCAGATTGAGAAAATTGAGCATGTTGCGCGCGTACAAAGCGCTGGCGTCGGCAGGAACCGAAGCGGGCAAATTTACCGCGCCGATAATTTTGACGCCGTTCACTTCTTTTATGATACCGGCTTCCGTACCTTCGACATTACCGCCTTGCTCTGCCGCGAGATCGACGATCACCGCGCCTACTTTCATCGCCGCGACGGTTTCTGCCTTGATGAGTTTGGGAGCAGGACGACCGGGAATTTGCGCGGTCGTAATCAAAATATCCATTTGCAATGCGCGTTCGTGAACGATTTTTGCTTGCCGCGCCATCCATTCTGGTGGCATCGGACGCGCATAACCGCCGACGCCTTCGGCAATCTCGCGTTCTTCGTTCGTTTCATAAGGCACATCGACCCATTTTGCGCCGAGCGATGCCACCTGATCTTTTACCGACGGGCGGACATCCGACGCTTCGATCACCGCGCCAAGCCGTTTAGCTGTCGCAATCGCCTGCAAGCCAGCGACGCCGACGCCCAAAATCAACACTCGCGCAGCTTTCACCGTACCCGCTGCCGTCATTAGCATCGGAACGAAGCGACCATATTCATTCGCGGCGAGCAACACCGCTTTATAACCGGCAATGTTGGCTTGCGACGATAGCACGTCCATCGATTGAGCGCGGGTAATGCGTGGCAGTTTTTCCAGCGCCAAAGCCGTCACGCCGGCATTGGCATAACGACCGATCATCTCCGTATCAAAGGGATTGAGTAAGCCGATCAACAAAGCCCCCTTTTTTAACAGCGGGGTTTCCTCCTGCTGTGGACCGCGTACTTTCAGCACGATATCGGCGGCAAACGCTTCGGCGGCTGTGCCGATTTTCGCGCCGACTGCCTCAAAAGCCGAGTCGAGAATACTGCTTGCTAGACCTGCGCCCGTTTCAACCAGTACCGTATTTGCGTCGGACGCCAATATTTTTTTTACCGTCTCTGGAGTTGCCGCAACGCGCGTTTCGCCGGACAGTTTCTCTTTGGGAATACCAATCAACATATAAAAACGTTCCTCGTGTTTGACGCGCTTGTTTCCACTAGAGCGACAAGCGGAAAAAGCGATTGTAAATTAATCCATGCCACGAATTATAAAGGGAAGAGCCAGGGCTATAACCACATTTTCAAAATTTACCGCATGGTTTTTTCTCGAATTATGCGCTTGCTTGTTTGAAGTACGCGCTTAAGAGCCGATTGACGCGAGGCTGTTCTCTGGCATAAACGCGGTTTTGCGGTGTATTTTCGAGGCGGTGGTTGTATCGGCTTCGATGTATTCGCCATTGGGTAAGGTAATTCGGTGGCTTGGATAGGTGTGGGCTAGAGGCGTGTGGAGTACGAAAAAGAGGAGGAGGAGGAAAAGCAAGCGTCTGATCCATGCGCTCAGAATGACGAAGTCGTAATAGGTCCGAAATATAATCATAATTTTACGACTATGAAAGATCTTTTCAGATTTTCATATAGCTAATATCTCTATCAAATTATCGTAAAACCTGCTTCCGTTTGGAATATTCAATTCATTGATTAAATCAAACCAGCTATCTTGATATCGATATGAATGATCGCCAAGCGTCCCCCTGTAATCGTTTTCCTGAATGATTTTTCCAGATGCTTTAACCTCAACAAGTAATAACGCGCTGAGACTGTCCAAGATATCAAGACTATCTTTTGCCACAAGATATTGAAGCAATAGTCCAGATAAATTAATCAGACATATCGAATCCTTTACAGGAAAGATGCTATATGGCGCCGTATCGTTGAATTCCACCTCATTAGAACCGGATTCGAGAAAATCCGTTATTGAGACGAAAAAGTCTTTAGAAATTTTTGCTATATCACATTGACTTAAACTTATCTTTATTACTCTAAATAAAATATAGTCTAAATAGTCTAAATAATTACCATATCCTTTTCGTAATATAATAGCGGCACACCAAACATAAAGATAAAATACGGGGATCTTCTCTTCATCGCTTAAACCCGAATTAAGTAAACCATACAAGCTTTCCGAAATAATCCATAAGTATTCAGAAGACTCTTTGCATGAAATAGTGGGCAAAAAACCGTTTAAAAAAATATTTCTTATCTTCTCGGATACCTCATTATCATTATGATAATATTTATAAGCATCCAGTTCTCCCATACATGAAACAATATGATCTATTCTTTCTCTGGATATTTTTCTTAGAGAAAGATGAAAGCATTCATCGATATGGTTATGTATTTTTCTTGTACGCATACTAATCATATGCTACAGCTTAAACATTTTGCAAGTGCCTTTTGGCAATTTACATATTTATTTAGCGCCTGATTTCTGGGTTCAGGATGATCTTTTCTAGTAGGAAAAACTTTATCACATCCACGTTGTATATATAGATCGCGTAGCGTATAACAAGCACACGCCAGAGCAGTATTAAAACGTAATAAAGAGCAGTTAGGGTCTATACAACAGTGAACCGCATCGTAACCGTAGCCTTCGATGGGTAGTCCGTTCGGGTTGGTTTCATTTTGTTGGAGCGATGTTGGCGGAATCGCCTGGGTCAGGCGATCCAGCGTATCGTAACCATATTGATAGATACCTTCTTCGGTCTGCCTTTGGACGATGTTGCCCGCTTTGTCGTATTGATAACGGTAATCCATGATAATGTCACCAGTCGGGGTTTCCGCGGCGCCTGTACCTATACAGTAAAATTAATCAAAAGCATATTTCGTAATATCTAGCCCATGTTTCCCTAAATAATGCGATTTGTGTACATCGACGAGCAAGAAAGACTATTAAGGAGAACGAGGACGATCTGGATCAAGGTGTGGATATTCATTTGCTATTGAAATAATCCCTTCATTACAAATAGTTTTTGCAATATTGCTGATCCTGCTCATATACATTTCCTTTTTGTCTTTATTCCGCATAGAATCAACGATATTGATAGCTATATTGATTTCTTCACTTATTTTCAAGTAGATATTCATAAGATTTTGAGCAACTATTTTGTCTTCCATAAATTTATTATATTCCATTAGCGGCTCTGCTCGATTACTTGTTTTAATGTCATTATCACATTTGTTGTCAAGCGTTAACTTTGCCGCGATCAGCAACCCCGCGACAGAGTTCAACATATAATTAACATCACTTTTTGTGACAACATCGTCATCATCTAACAACGATATTTTGTTTAACGCTTTCTCAAGTAGATCAATAACTTTTTCCTGTTTTTGGTCTTTTAACATATTTTCCTCTGGTGTAAGCCTGTCAATAACCATAACAACCCTGTGCTTCAGAGCACTCTCTAGTACACCTTCTAGTTATTCCTAATCTATCACGAACTTTCTGACCTTGCGCTCATTCCCAGCACGCCGTCCAACACGCAGCATAAACGGGTTTACACTTGTCAGGAGTTTTTTCCGGTGTGTTCCGGTGAGCAGCTATTATTCGGCAGAATAGCTATATTATTACATTTTGCTGTACAAGTCCATCGCGAAATTTAGATCGCTGCGATTAAGATAAGTTGTGTTCAATACACGTAATATCAATAAACATTTTCTCTATTTTATCCCGATAATCTTCCGAAATAATATAAAAAAATGTGTCATCATCATAAACAACATGCAATAATTTTCTTGCCTTCGATAAATTTCGCTTTACACCAATTCCTTTCAAGTACATTTCAGCTTCTTCTATATAAGCTAAAGCGGAAACATATAAATCACTGCTTTTTTGAGCATTTCGTAAGTAGTATAATGCGCTTTTATACTCCTTCAAAACATTTTTATATACAAAGGCAGCATTGTACATCGCTAGAGCATTTCCTTTCTTTATCGCTTTTTTATAAAAAATAATTGCTTTGTTTGCATCTTTCTTAATGCCATTTCCACTTAAAAATAGATCCCCCATACGGTTCAGGGAGTCCTCATGTCCTTCATCGGCTAAACAAGAATATAACTTATACGCAAGTTTTGAATATCCAATATCAAATAACCAATCGGCTTTAATAAAAACCGACTCCATATATCGCTTTTTAAATTTTTCAGCGTCTTTGTTCTTCATAATTACTATACCTTCCAATTTGGTGGAGGAAAACCAGGAGTTCCATCAGGTGGAAATGGTTTAGGCGTTTTTTTGCCTGTGTGCGGACAAGTGGAAAATGATCCACCACTGGAAACCCGCCTTGCAGGTCTTTCAGATCGTTTTTGGCGAAGACAGAGTTCCTGTCCATGTGTTATGATTTCCTATGACTTCTTTGAAATGACACAGTTGGATTTACAGACTCAAGTAGTCCGATCAATCAATGTACCAATATTTATTAATTGCAATTAAAATTAACTTTTTTGTAGAGTACATTTCCCAATTACAATCAGAAATAATCTCATTCAGCCCATAAATATATTTGTTGATAAAAAAACGTTGTTCGCGGGTAAAAGAAGAAAAATACTCTAGCCACCACCATCCTTTATCGTCTTTATAGGGAAGCAATGCTCTTACTGCATCATATAGATCCAAATTATCCTTGCCGGGAAGTGCTTCGTAAAGAAGTAGTGGCACATAATAATGAAACGCTTTCGGATGCATAAATTCAGTATAAATAAAACGGGACTTTCCGATATAATCCCAATCATTTAGGGCAACATCTCTCCATTGCTTTCTCCAAAATATTCTTTCTACATCATCAGAAAATTCATCTCCTTTATATTTTTTTCCTGCAATGAATAGTTCTTCTGGAAAAGGTCTTTGTGGAAAAATGTTTTCCCAGACTCTTATATCATAAAAGGAAAATATCAAAAACATAATCAATTAATACTCATATAAGCAGCGCATTCTGCAGCCATCGCAGCGGATATACCCTGTGCCCCCCCTATGTCCAGGATTTCCGCCTCGGAAACAGGTGTTATTTAAAGCCTTGCGTGCCGCAGCGCATCCCGAATACTTTGCAAATTTTGCTTGTAAAGTTGCTCGATCAGCGCCCATCTTACATTTCTTCCCTTTTTCAGACTTGCACGCTCCATTGACTGCTGCTTGCATAGCAGCATGTTTCCCAGGTGTACAATCTCCAGGCGGACGCTCAGGTGGCTTGCGTTTAGGTTGTTTTGGTGGATTTTTGGGTTTAAGGTTAGGCTTCTTCCCACCCCCCAACCAGTTTATAGGATTCAAGCAATCCAGCAGACAATCGGGGGCATCCGCGCATGGGTTGCAGCCGTCACCGGAAACGAACCCCATCAAACAAGTCATTCCCGCGCATTGCAGAACACACCGCGCATACATGCCCGCAAGCGGCGCGATCTC
>JAISYH010000002.1 GCA_031270015.1 Burkholderiales bacterium
CTCAACGTGCTCAAATGGTCTCCGGCGAACAGCAGCGCCAGAATGACCGGAAAGCTGGCGGCAAAGGCGAGCCAGCGCCCTCTGTTCGTCTTGCCGGGAGAAACGGCGGCGTCTTCCTGAGGGTGTCTTTCGGCGATGCGCGTCAGGTTGAACATGATGTTGACCATGAGCGCGCCGGACATCAGTGCAAGGATGCCGAAAATGCTCATGAAAAAGATTTCCGTGAGGTTCGCCTTGAATACCCGCAGGCCGAAAACCTGGATGGCGATGAAGGCAAATACCCAGTAGATCAGCGCGACGATGGCGATGATGCCGATGACGTTGCTTGTCTTGACCCATGTTCGGTGATTCATGTTTTCGTCCCTCGATGTAAAAAAACAGTCGATCGTGTGCCCTTCGAGTAATGTGAAGTACGAAAATCAGTATTGGAGAGAAGAGCGTGGAAAGTGGTAAACACGAGGCGGTTCCTGGCATGGTCTAACGCCTGAATTAAGCCGTGCCGCGAAGCGGCATCGGCTTGAATGAAATGTTAGGCTTCTGGTCGATGGCAAACCGCCTCGATGTTATGTCCGTCCGGTCCGATGACGAACGCCCCGTAATAATTGGGGTGATAGTGCGCGCGAACGCCCGGAGGACCATTGTCTTTTGCTCCGGCTTTGACGGCGGCTTCGTAGAATTCATCGACCTGCGCTCGGCGCTCGGCGGCAAAGGCGATGTGCATTGGGTTCTGTGCTTGAGAATGCGTGCCGAACGTGCCAAACCAGAATTCCGGTTTGCCGTTTCTTCCGAAACCGGCTCGCCCGTTAACCTCCTTGATAAGTACGATACCGAGAGGAGCGAGGGCTTGCGTGAAGAAGGCTTTGCTTTGCGGATAATCGCTTACGGCTAGTCCGATGTGGTCAATGATCATGGTGAACCTATCTCCAAAAGCTCATTTTTGAATAATAGTCAGGAATCGAACCCACGCTGTCCAGGTTACCGAATCGACCGGGCAGCGTATCCATTTGAGGCATTATAGCAAGAACGAAATAATTATCAGGGTTTGCGGCTTGTGGACGATGTCGGGCGTCCGCTCGAAAAAGCGCAGGCGGGTCGGGGAGGTTTATGGTTTTGTTACATCAGACCTGAATTTCCACATGTTATTCTTTCGTACATACACATAATAAATCCTTTGAGGAAAACTGTTTATGCGGAACTATCTATTTCTATTCATCGCCATTCTGAGCGAAGTCGCCGCGACCAGCGCGCTTAAATCGTCTGCTGGATTCACTCGGTTGTATCCCTCGCTTTTGGTTGTCCTGGGCTATGGCATATCGTTTTACTTTTTATCTCTGGCTATCCGTGTCATCCCGATAGGTATCGCTTATGCCCTTTGGGCGGGCATCGGTATCGCGCTAATCACGATCGTCGGCGCCGTAGTCTTCAATCAACATTTAAACTTCCCGACAATCGCCGGAATCGGAATGATTCTCGCGGGCGTGATCACGATCAACCTTTGTTCCGGCGGTAATTTTCATTGATCGGCGATACCGTAGCAAAACGAGCAATTCCGGCTTTTTGATTTTTTCGGAGCTCATCTTGCGCGTTTCCAATATAATGATATGTCGTTTCCTTTGATTTGAACGCTTTGACTGAAACCCCAACCAAGCCGCCGTCTGTTATCGAACCGCCGCCAGGCACACCGGTGATTCCCGATTGTGTTTTGCCTACCGCGCCGTTGAGCGGCGCGCGCGAGCTTTGGGCACATTCGCTGTTGGGAAAATTTCTGATCGTTTCGTTGGCGGCGCATATTTTTGCGATCAGCACGGTGACGTTCACCAAACCGCTCCGCAAAGCGTTGGATCTTCATCAAACGATGGATGTCGTACTGGTCAACAGCGCAACCAAAGCCAAGCCAACCAAGGCGGAAGTATTGGCGCAAGCCCATTTGGACGGTGGCGGGAATGTGGACGAAAACCGCCAAGCCTCGACGCATTTCCCGAAACTTCCCGAACAAACGCCGCAGACACAACTGGCTGCCGAGAAGAAAAAACGTGAGGACTTAGAGAAACAGGTTCAGAAAATGCTGGCGCAACAAGACGCCATCGAGCGCGTCGCGGTTTCGCAGCCCGAACCGAAGCCGGAATTGAGCGATGTCGAGCAGCCCAGCGCAACGCGGTTGATGAACCGCACGCTGGAGTTGATACAACTGGAAGCGCAAATCAAAGAAGAGTTTGACGCTTACCAAAAACGACCGCGCAAACTGTTTATCGGTTCGCGCGCCGAAGAATACCGTTTTGCCCGTTATATTGAAGATTGGCGATTGAAAGTCGAACGCATTGGCAATCTGAATTATCCTGAAATCGCGCGGCGGGAGAAAATTTACGGTTCGCTGATCATGACCGTCTCGATCAAGAGCGATGGCAGCGTTTACGATGTCGAAATCGCGCGCAGTTCGGGGCATCGCATTCTTGACGCCGCCGCCGTGAGAATCGTCGATATGGCGGCGCCTTACGCCGAATTTCCTGCCGATATCCGGCGCGACGTCGATGTCATCTGCATCACCCGCGCTTGGTCGTTCACCCGCGACAGCGCGCTGGAAACGCGCTACGCGCCGCGTTGATGGCGCCACTCGTGGGGAAGCCGCGCCAGCCCGAATTCGCGTGTTTCGCCTTTGATCGTCAGCGGCATTTCTATCGTATCGAACAAGCGCACACCTTCGGGATCGAGCGCATGAAAGCGCGCCAGATATTGTCCGGGCAACAACATCATGTTCGGGAAAACGAGATCGAACGCAAAGCGTTTGGCGTCCTCTTTGCGTAAGCGAATTTTATCCATATCCGTGCTGACGCCATAGACTGGCGTGCCATCCTGCCGCGTCAGTCCGAACAACATCACCGGCTCACGTCCATCCGGCGAATAAATTTTCCCGCGCACGGAAAAATCATCGCCCATTCGTATCGCCGTTTCCGGTTGCATTTCAACATCCATCAGCGTATAAAATCCCGATTCGCCACCCGCCTCCACCAACGGAACGCGCGCGACAGAAGCGCTGCGCCGTTCGTGGTAAGCGAGATACGCTTGCGTGACATCGAACGCCGAACCATACTGTTCCATCTTTCCGTTCTTCAACCACAACGCCGAAGCGCACAGCTTTTGGATATGGTACATACTGTGCGAACACAATAACAATGTGCCGCCGTTTTCCAGATACTTTTCCATCCAGGCGACGCATTTTTTCTGAAATGATTCATCGCCGACGGCAAGCACTTCGTCGGTGATCAAAATTTCCGGTGACAACGCCGTAGCGACGGCAAACCCCAAACGCACCACCATCCCCGACGAATATGTTTTGATCGGATCGTTGATGTGTTCGCCGAGATCGGCGAACGCGATGATATCGTCGCGCTTGCCGCGGATTGCCTCCGCGTCGAGACCGAACAACGTAGCCGCCAATTCAATGTTGGCAAGCCCCGTGTATTCAGGATGAAAACCGGAACCCAACTCCAGCAACGCGCCGATTCTGCCGTTCATTTCGAGCAAACCGCGCGTTGGCTTGACGACGCCGGCGATGATTTTCAGCAGCGTCGATTTGCCCGCGCCATTTTCACCGATGATGCCGAGCGATTGTCCGCGTTGCAATGTAAAACCGATGTCATCCAACGCGCAAAAAATATCGGCGGCGCGCCGCCGCCGCAAAAGACGCCACACCAAACGCAAACGTCCGCCCGCCGTATGAACTTTGGCGTAGTCCTTACCGACGCCCGAAAGTCGCAGCAAAGGTTTTTCCGCGCTCATACGAAATCCTCGAAATAAGGCGACAAACGCAAGAAAAACGCGCGACCGCATACCAACACCGCGACGGCGACGCACAAAGCGACGAGATCTCCGAAATGCGGCGTCAGATCACCTAAAATCAACATATCGCGCAACCGGTTCGCCACCCAAGTGAATGGATTCAAACTGAGCAATACCGCCATTTTTTCCGGCACAGCGCTCATCGGATAAAGAATTGGCGCCAAAAACATCAGCAACATCAGCAACGGCGGCAAGATATGCTCGATGTCGCGGATAAACACCTGCAACGCCGCCAATATCAACGTGACGCCGGTCACTGCGATCATCATCACTACCAACACGGGTACAGCGCCGAGTAAACCGCGCAAATGAACCGGCTCCCCCAACGCTTTCAACACCAGCAACACCACGAAATATCCGAAGATTTGCAACGCGAAAGTTCCCGCCAATACCGCGTACACGGCAATTTCGTGCGGAAACACCACCTTACGGATCAGTCCCGCGTATCCCGATAAACACATCACGCCGCGCGAAATCGCCTCCTGCGCCGCCAACCAGGGCCACAACGCCGCCGCGAGAAATAAAATGAAACTGCCGTCGGCGATCAACGCCCGCGCTTTGAAGATATAGGTGAACACGAAGTTGTACACCGCCAATAACGCCAACGGCGTCAAAAACGCCCACGCCAATCCCGTCACGCTACCGAGATAGCGCGTTCTGATCTCGCGGCGCGTGAATTGAACGAAAAGACGGAGGGAATTATTCACTCTTTATGCGGCTGATTTCAAGCGGCGAATACGAACCAAGCCGTTAGTTTACAGGATAAAAGATAAGAAATCGTATGCCGGGAAACCCAAAGAAACCATTGCCTACTGCCGCGCCGGCGACAATCTTGTTCCGAATCGTTGCGTGGTGATCCATGCCGACACCATATCGGAATTCGGCGGTGGTTTTTCCAGCCAGCGGCTTTCATCGCCGGCGAGTCGATAGCCGGAAACCGCGTTTTCGCCATAATAAACATCGACACGGTCGCGCTCATCGCCACGCATGTGCAAAATATATTCGGGTGGCGATGGTTCTTTCTTGAGAAAATTACCCATGAACGGATTGAAACAAACCTCCAAGCCGAGAAAATCCGCGATTGAGGGCGCAATATCGGTCTGCTGAAACGGTTCGGTGACGACTTTGGGCATTTCCACATTTCCCGCCACGATCATCGGCACGCGCGCAAAAGAACGCTCGCCATATTTTTCATACTCCCCGCGACGCAACGGACTCATCGTTCGATGATCGCCGATGATCAGCAAAACGCCGTCGTTGAAAAAACCGCGTTTCTTCAACGACTCATAAAAATGCGCCGCCTGTTTATCGACATAGCGGAATGTCCCTTCAAAATCATTGACCCCGTTTTCCGGGTTGATAAACGGCGGATGGCTCGACACAGTCAACATCACCGCAATAAACGGCTTTTCAGCGTCCCGACGATCCAACCACTGCAAAAAACGCGCATAAAGCGCTGTGTCCTCCGGCGCGTCGAATTGCCAACGTTTCATGCCCTCGTAAAACGGATGACGGCTGCCCTCAATGACGTCGAAACGAATGTTGCGCAACCAATCCCCCAGCGAAAGAAAAGACAAATCGCTGGTTGTGATGAACGCCGATTGATGACCGGTTTGTCTTGCGATATAAGGAATGCCCGCCGATTCATTTCTGAAGTCGGAAAGCATTAGGGCGGACTCCCCTTCGGCGGGTAACGGATGCGCGCCTAAGATGATGGCGATTTCCCCGCCCAATGTCGTAAAACCGTTGGCGTAAAATCGAGTGAAATAATGATTTTTGCGCGCAATCCCGTCCAAAAGCGGCGTCCAATCCTCATCGCCGCCGAACAATTGGCTTTGCCACGACGACCATGATTCAAGCATAAGAATGATGAAATTGGTTTTCGCGGACGGGTGATCTCTTTGTTCACACACCTGCGCGAGCGTTTCCGTTTTTTTGACGGCGGCGCGAAGGAATTCCTCGCTCACTCTTCTCGTGCGCGTATCGGGACGATTGGCTTCAAGAACGTTCCAGACTACATTTTCGTGGACATAACGAACCGGAAATTTGCTCATCACGAAACTTGCCGAAAAACAAAGCGCCGCCAGAACGATCCACGCCATCGCCATTTTCTTGTGTTGTTTTCCTGAA
Organism: Burkholderiales bacterium; assembly: GCA_031270015.1. GTDB lineage: Bacteria > Pseudomonadota > Gammaproteobacteria > Burkholderiales > Casimicrobiaceae > UBA931. The sequence goes on from JAISYH010000002.1 coordinate 5,968, forward strand.
AAGCAAGCCGTCAGCGCGGCAGCGATAAAAAGGAACACCGCGATTGCTTTGTATTTGCCGTAAGGCGGCGCGAACCAGGCGAGCGCAACGCTAAAACCCGATTCGGCATCCCCCGAAAAACGGAGAAAATCAGTCCATAAAAAACGATGTTGAAGAATATCGCCGACCATAAAATCCGCCGCGATGATGATGAGAATCAAAACGCCGCTCAAACGAAACAAAAATTTGAGGAGACGAACGGAAAAGCGCCGGTCGCTCAACGCATACCCCAACCCAAACAAAACGAAAAACAACGCCGCCAGCCACAGATCATGCGCGAGTGTCGGTATCCAGAAGCAACCCGCGCAATTTGAATAAGCGCCATAATTTTCCTCGTTTTTCCAAGCGCGAATGAAAAGAAAAAAAACGAGAAAAACAGGCAACGACCACAACGCCGTCACCCTGATCGAGTGGCAAAATGTTTTGAGGAATGCTTTGGGAGAAGGCGACATATCGAGAACGGATTTTATCGCGGAATCGAGCGCGGAATCGAGCGCGGAATCGAGCGTTTTGATTCTTGAGTGATCGTGATCTTATCTGCGCCGGTCCTGACATTTGCCAGCGCCATTTTTCTACTGAATCGGCTGTCGTCCGTGTCGCGTTTTCTTAGACAGTATCGTCACGAGGTAATCTGGATACTGTACAATTTTGTGGAGCCACTTCTGAGAAATCGAGTGTTTTTTTCTAAAGCCGTAAAGATTCCTGTGCTTTGTTATCATTCATTGCACGCTCGGGATAATAGCTATACCGGGAACGATCATATTGCCATGCAAAGTGACTTGGCGTCCGTACGGAGTCTTGGATATCGGCTTATTTCGTTGAGCGCGATCGTTGATAGCTTCCTTACGGACAAATTAAAACGTTATCAAGGGGAAAGAGTGCTGGGGATGAGTTTCGATGATGGTCCCGATTACGATTGGCATGATTATGAAGGCGACGATCTTGGATTCATGCCTTCTTTTCACACGATTTTGAAAGCCCACGGAGAGATGGCTTTTGAGTTCAATAAACCTTTTTCCACTTCTTTTGTGATTGCCTCGCCCAAAGCGCGCCAAGAACTTGATAAAAGTTGCATTGCGGGAAGAAATCAGTGGCAAGACCTGTGGTGGAGGCAATGTGTCGAAACAAACATCATAGAAATTGGCAATCATAGCTGGGATCACGTTCATGAATCGCTTTCTTCCGTGGCTTTAGAGTCACAGATCAAAGGTTCTTTTTTTGCCGTCAATAATCTTGAAAATGCAAGATTGCAAATTAAACAGGCGCATGAATATATTTCAAGGCATCTGAGTGGCGAATACAGCCATCTTTTTGCCTACCCGTATGGGCACGTGAGCGACTATCTGAGGGACGAGTATTTTCCCAACTATCAGAATGAACATTGGCAGCGCGCAGCGTTTACGACCGAAAGCGCCCCGATAACTTTCGGAGCGAATCGATGGGCATTGCCTCGTTTTGTTTGCGGGCAACATTGGAAGTCGTCTGAAGAATTGGTCAAACTGATCCAGAGCTTGTAGCGTGTACTTCACAACCTAAAGCGAATCCCGCGCCGCGGCTTTCCGCATTCCGATTGTCTTTTCTTCCTTGCGGGTTTCCTCAAATCAAGGCATTTCGAAATTGCAGATTTCAGGCTTTATCCCTGTTTCGTCTTGCAGGATTCGTTTCCGTCCGGCGGTTTTTTATATTTCCATTTTTTATGCACCCATAACCAGTTTTCGGGACTATTCCGAATGTCGCGCTCCAAACAACGCACGTAATTTTCGATGATTGCGCTTTCTTGATGGGCATCATAGGGCGGATCGCCGATTTGTTCGAAACGCAGCGCGTAGTGTCCACGCCGCAAGCGTTTCGCGGAAATGAAAAAAACGGGCGCCTTGATGATGCGCGCCAACCGGTCTGAACCAACGAAAAAGGCGGTGTCCTGGTTCAGGAAAAACGACCAGTGTTTTTTTTCACTTTTGAGCGGCGTTTGATCGGCGATCAGCGCGTAAATGAAAACCTGTTTCCGGCGGCGCACGACTTCACGGGCAAAATCTTTATGCGGAATCAGCGTGCCACCCAGATGCGTGCGCATTCGCTTCAGGAAAATATCCGCGCCTTGAACGTGTTGTGGTTTATAAACACCGACGACGGGCGCGGAAAGATATAAACCGGCGGTAAAAATCATCCATTCCCAATTGCAGAAATGCGCCGCCATCAACAACGGCGACTGTCCGCGCGCAATGTAAGGGTCGAGCGCTTCGGGATTCTCGATGATGATACGGGAGCGCATGTCGGCGGCGGTCGCGCGGGCGCCCCAAATACCTTCTGCCAGGACCATGCCCATGTTACGATAATTTTGGCGCGCGATGGCGTTGATTTCTTCCGAGCTTTTTTCGGGAAATGCCCGCCGCAAATTGCCTTCAGCGATGTCGCGTCGCCAGCGAAATAGATAAAATGCCACGATGAACAAGACATCGGCAATACCGTAAAGCGCCCATAATGGAAGTCGTGATAAAGTTTGTAAGAAAAACAGCATGAAACGATTCCTTTGACGATGAATCATACCGCCTTTCCGCCATTTCCTGAAACCGGATTACCGCCGCAACGTTTGCCATTCGAGATCGCCGGCGTCGCGCTTTGGAAAGTGTCGTTGACCCAGCCGGACGAAGCGGCAGCGATTTTGTTGTCGTGGCTTGACGAGCGCGAAAAAAAGCGGACTCGGCAAAGTATGATCGCGCGCGCGCTGTTGCGCTGGTTTTTGGCGCGGGAGCTGAATTGCGCGCCGCAGGCGTTGGCGTTTACGACAGGGGAACACGGTAGACCGGTATTGGCGACGGGGAACGGCAGGGTACGCGATTTCAATATGTCGCACAGCGGCGGCGAGGCGCTGATCGGGATAGTCTTGGCGGGATCGGATTTTGCGCGAATCGGCGTCGATTTGGAACAAGATAAAAAACCGCGTGATGTGTTGGCGCTCGCCCGCCGCGTATTGACCGATGACGAGCGGGCGACGTTAAACGCGGCGAATGCGGAACAACGGTTTCTGCGTTATTGGACGCTGAAAGAGGCATTTTCCAAAGCCGATGGACGCGGCTTTGCGCTTGGTTTTCAGCGATTGGCGTTCGATGTTGCCGAACCGCCAGAAGAATACGCGCCGCAAGCCATTCGCCTTGCCGCGCCGGAAACGCCGACGCGCTGGCGGTTCGGTTTCGTGCCTTTTGGTGAGGGCGCGGTGGCGGCGATGGCGCTCCAGAAAAAATAAGACACATCCGCCTGCGAAATACAGCGACGGGATTTCGTAAAAAAACGGCAAAAAAGCGGGAATCTCCCGCCTTTTTGCTCGTCGACGATTTCCTGCCTTTCGTTATTTGCCCACTGAGTCAGGAAGCGGTCTGATTGTCACAAAGTAATAGGTGTCGCCGCGCAGGATTTGCAGCGTCACCGCGCTGTTTTTCCCAAAGCGCGCCAACACATCGTTGACTTGTTTGACATTGACGGCTTCGATCATCAACCCTTGTTGAATGATCGCAAGAATGATGTCGCCACTTTGAATGTTGCCGCGGACTCGACCTTGAATGCTATCAACCAACACACCGTTTTTGATGCCGACTTGCTGTTTTTGCTCGGCAGACAAGTTGGACAACACCAAGCCAAGATGATTCGCCGCGCCGGAACTCTTGCCTTCGCGGCGGACACTCGCGTCGGATTCACCGTCGTCGATTTCGGCGATGGTCACGGTGACTTCCTTGACCTTACCGCCGCGCCAGAGCGACAAAGTCGTTTTCTTACCCGGCGGCATGACGGTGATGATACGTGGCAGCTCGGCGCTGTTTTTCACATCGCGCCCCTCTACTTTCAAAATCACGTCGCCCGCCAGAATGCCTGCTTTGTCGGCGGGACCGTCTTTTTCGACTGAGTTGACCAGCGCGCCTGATGGCGACGACAAACCGAACGCTTCCGCCGCGTCCTTACCGACTTCTTGAATCACGACGCCGATTCTGCCGCGTGTGACCTTGCCGGAAATTTTGATTTGATTGACGATGTTCATTGCGACATCGATAGGAATGGCGAACGCCAATCCCATATAACCGCCGGTACGCGAATAGATCAACGAATTGATGCCGACCACTTCGCCGCGCATGTTAAACAGAGGACCGCCCGAATTGCCCGGATTGATCGCCGCGTCGGTCTGAATGAACGGCACGAGATTTTCCTGTGGCAAGTCGCGTCCTTTCGCGCTGACGATACCGGCGGTGATTGTGTTTTCCAAGCCGAACGGCTTGCCGATGGCGACCACCCACTCTCCGACTTTTAGCCGTTCAGGATCGCCGATAGCGACTGTCGGCAGATGGGTCGCGTCGATTTTCAGCAACGCTACATCGGTACGGCGATCCGTGCCAATCACTTCCGCAGTGTATTCCGTCTTATCGTACAGAATAACTTTTACTTCATCGGCGTTATTGACCACATGCGCGTTGGTGATGATGTAGCCATCTGAGAACACGATGAAGCCGGAGCCGCTGGCTTGCGGCGCTTCCGATTCACCGCGCCGTGGCGTCGGCGTGCCGAAACGGCGGAAAAATTCATAAAAAGGATCGTCTTCCAGCAAGTTCATGGGATGACGAAATTTTTGTCGTACATCGATGGAAACGACAGCCTGACTGTATTTTTCGTACAGCTCGGTGAAATCCGGTGGCGCGAAAGATTGCGCGGCGGCGGGTGTTGCCAATAGAAACGCGATAAACGCAACGCAGACGATTAGCGTTACCGAATGAGATAAGCGATAAATCCTGTTCAACATATGAGTTCCCTATAAGAAACAACAGAAATGATGAATTTTGCGCCAGAAAAGCGACGGAGAAAAAATGATTATGTAACTTTTTAAATGACAGGACCGCAAGTGAAAAATAAATGACAAATGGCGGCGCTTCATCCGAAGCGCCGCCATTTGTCATCACGCGCTATTGCGCCGGTCTTCCTGGGTTCGGCTTGGCTGCCGGACCCGCGGGCAGCGGCGCGACGCCGTCGGGTCGTACCAGCGTCAAGGTCGTCACGTAATTGATGCCGTCGTATTTTTCCCCCTGGCGCTCGCCCGGCGTACGGTCGATGTGGCTGGCCTCGACCACGTATTGCCCCCGCCAGGGCAGGTCGAATTGCACCAAGCCTTCCGCGCTGGAATGGGCGGATTTGCTCCAGCCGGACTGGACGACGATGTGCGCTTCCGTCCGGGCGAGCGGTTGGCCCTTGAAGGTCAGTTTGAATTCCCCCGCCTTGCCGGTCGGGGTGATGTCGAAAGTCAATTTGGGTTCCTGCGCCGCGTCATCGGTGATGAAGCGCGCGGCGGGCCAGTACCAGCTTCGGATTTCCTGCCCGTCCCGCTTGAAGGCGCGGATCGGGAAGGCGGCGTCTTCGGCGGTCAGGCTTTCTCCGGCTTTCAGCCGCACGGGCAGGACGAAACCCGTCGCGGTCTTGGCAGGCGCGAGCGACTTGGCTTCGCCTTTCGTCCATAGCGTCGCCGCGGGCGAGCCGAAATTATCCAGCAAGCCGGGGGAGGTTTCCCGCAGGTTGTCGTTGAATTCGCCGAAGCGAATGACGGCGTTTTCGCCTTCCGGCTGTTCCAGCCAGATTTGGTGCGCGTTCGCCGCCGCGCAAAGGCCGAGGGTAGCGATCCCGGCGAAAAAGGTTCGAAAAAGTGTTTTTTGTTTCATTTTGCTTCCTTGGTGGGTGAAAAAATCGAAAGTCGTGACACGCCCCGCCCTCAGAACTGATACCGCGCCGTCAGCATGAAATTGCGCGGTGCGCCGATGTTGTGCTGGCTGACGTTGGTGCGATAGCGTTTGTCGAAGGCGTTTTCCAGATTCAGCGTCAGATCGAGGTGCCGGGTGAGTTCGTAGCGCGCCAGCAAGTTCACCACGGCGTAGCTTTTCTGCTGGTACTG
>JAISYH010000055.1 GCA_031270015.1 Burkholderiales bacterium
TCTCTCGCAAAATGCGGACTATTGGTTCATCACTGTAATATTTCTTCTTCATAACGCCTCCTTCTTCAAGAGACCATTATCTCTACTTCAATTGGATCGAAAAAATGGGGACAGGTCAGAAGCGCTTTTTGTTCATCATCAGGTAGTTGCCTATTCGCGGCTATAAATTTACTTAAAGTGTAGCCTTCTAAACCGATCTCATCTCCTTTCTCCGTTGGATTACTTTTACGGGCAATTATTTCACCACTGCTTGGATTGATATCAAAATAAATCTCTCCAAGATTTTCTTGAAATATCGCAATACCAAGCCTTTCGAGTAAGTCTGTGTTTTGTAGCATAGACCGCTGATACGCTTCCCGTGTCAACGCCGCATGGGTGGAAACCTCATACGCAAAAGAAAGATTTGGGTAAAGAATCAATGCGACCAGCCAAACTAAATGTTTACTTAACTTAATCATTTGATTTCTCCTTTTGCTGCTTTTGTGCCTTGCTCTTATGCCGATCTAAATTGCGGAAAAAAAACAAATAACTATTTTCAAAATACTTCAAAGAACTTTCACTAAAGCCAAGCTCCGTCATTTCCTGATATACAGCTTTCGCTATAGCATAGCTACCCTCGGATTTTGAAAATGCAAATGGAAGATATCTGCCACAACCCTGTGCATACGCTATATTATCTAATTCTTTCCATTTCTCTCCTTGTGTTGTCGCCGTCGAAGGATAGAGATAGATCGTGCCGCGCTCTTTTGAGGCGATCAATGCCGACCTCTCATCTGGATAGGGTGTTGGTAATCTTTTCGTCGACCAAGGCGCTGTTCTCTCTTCATCGCGCTTTGTTGTATGAAGTATTTTTTCCGGAGGATAACTCTCATAAACATACCAAGCATTATCTTGATAGCGGTATTCAGAACGAAACGGCGGATAAAAGACCAGTTGATAGCCTCGCTTGTACGCAGATACCAGGCGCGGACCTCTTCTCCAATTTTTATCCCCACGCACCCGCTCGTCTCGGTCATTGGGTAAATAAGCATAACCGTTCTCATCGGTAACAGCGCTTTCAGAAGCAAAACAGGTTATACCCCCCCGTCCGTCGGGTCCATCATAACGGCCGACCACAATCGCGTCCGCAATCGGTTGTTTCGTGCTGATATCCACTACCTGAACCCGCGCTTCCATTTGATTTTCCGTGCCGGGAATATAGGGCGGAAACAAACCGTCACGCATTCGGTCGTAGATAGTTACCTCATAGTGCGATGGCGAGGTACAACCTGTACCGCCAAGGACAAATAACAGCGCAAGAAACATCATTGATTTTTTGAGTAGCATCATCTTCTCCACCATCACATTCCATCAAACTGTAATCTTCTTAAGTTCAGTTACCAGAAAAATATAATGGTTGTCTTAATTCGAGTCAACTTCTTTTTGATATTGTTTTCTAAATTTCTACAGGTTTAATCTTTTAGTAATATGTCTATAAAGAGAGACATATGCGAGCCGACAATTCAATAGGCAAATCTATCACCCGTTTGTCAGGAAACTCTCCTTTGTTTTATCAGGACCTTTAACTCGTCAACATCGGTTCGGGATCAGCGGCAGTATCGGCAGTAATGCCATCAGCAACATCATCGCCACGACCATTCCTGGAACAGAGGTGTATCTTTTGGGGTATATATAAGTAATGACAAAGGACCGGAAGCCCGTGATCTCATCAATCGGTGATTAAACCCTCACACTCTCCCCACACCAAGAACACCGAAAATTCGCTTCGCTATTCAAACGCTTCGCCCAATATCGTCAAACAGGAGCAGATGGAAGTCACGGTACGTCTCTTCGAAGATCGTCCGCAACCTCTCAAAAGGTAATTGATCTACTTGTTTATTGGTCCCGACATTTTATGAAACTTGTAGCGGATAAATGTCCCAATTGCGCGGCGACTCCAACCCCTTCACCGCCGCTTCCGCGCCAGATATCGTAGTGCAATAAGGGATGCGATGCGCCAGCGCTGAAATTCTCACCTGACTCGAATCGGCAATCGCGGTACTGGTTTCGTCAACGGTAGTAAAGAGCATCGCTACATCGCCGCTGATGATCCGATCAACGATATTAGGGCGACTTTCTTTGATCTTATTAACGGTTTCAACCGGAAGCCCCGTTTCACGCAGAGCTTCCGCCGTTCCCGTCGTTGCCAATAGCTTATAACCCATCGCGTGCAATTTGCGCGCAACGACAACGGCGCGCGCGCGGTCACTACTTTTGACCGTCAACAATACCGATCCGCTTTGCGGTAAGCGAACGCCCGCCGCAAGTTGCGACTTAAACAACGCTTCGCCAAACGTTTTGCCGATACCCATGACTTCGCCGGTCGAGCGCATTTCAGGACCCAATACAGGATCAACGCCCAAAAATTTTGAAAACGGAAAAACCGCCTCTTTGACGTTGATATAGCGCGGCATTGCTTCTTCGGTAATCCCCTGCATGTTTAAAGTTTTGCCAACCATCGTCCGCGCCGCGATTTTGGCGAGTTGCAAACCGGTGGCTTTGGACACGAATGGCACTGTGCGCGACGCGCGCGGGTTGACTTCCAGTACGTAAATTTCCGGCTTTTCGCCGTTTCGTTCGCGTTGAATCGCAAATTGAACGTTCATCAGCCCGACGACTTGCAACGCTTGCGCCATCGCGCGCGTTTGCGCTTTCAGTTGATCGACCGTTTCTTCAGAAAGTGTGTACGGCGGCAACGCGCATGCCGAATCACCGGAGTGCACGCCCGCTTGTTCGATGTGCTCCATCACGCCGCCGATCAACACCCTTTCACCGTCAGCGATACAATCGACATCACATTCGATGGCGTCATCCAAAAAGCGATCCAGCAACACTGGCGAATCGTGCGATACGGAAACGGCTTCGCGCATATAGCGTTGCAGATCATGGGCGTCGTGGACGATTTCCATCGCCCGCCCGCCCAGCACATATGAGGGACGTACCACCAACGGATAACCGATTTCTTCGGCGCGTCGCAACGCTTCTTCTTCGGTGCGCGCAGTGGTATTCGGCGGTTGCCTCAAGTTTAATGTTTGTAGAAGTTTCTGGAAACGTTCACGGTCTTCGGCAGCGTCGATGTTCATCGGTGATGTGCCGATGATTGGAACACCGTGCGCTTCGAGCGACAGCGCGATTTTCAGCGGCGTTTGCCCGCCGTATTGCACGATCACGCCTTCGGGTTTTTCGACGCGGACGATTTCAAGCAAATTCTCCAACGTCAACGGCTCGAAATACAAACGATCCGAAGTATCATAATCGGTCGAAACGGTTTCGGGATTACAGTTGACCATGATCGTTTCAAAACCATCTTTGCGCAACGCCATCGCCGCATGAACGCAACAATAATCAAACTCGATACCTTGCCCGATTCTGTTAGGACCGCCGCCCAAAACAATAATTTTGCGGCGATCGGACGGCGCCGCTTCGCACACACCGTGCGCCGCTTCGTAGGTCGAATAAAGATAGGCAGTCTGACTCGCAAATTCCGCCGCGCAGGTATCCACCCGTTTGAATACAGGACGAACATTCAGCGCGTGACGGCGCGCGCGCGCGTCATTTTCCGTCGTACCCAAGAGCTTGGCGAGCCGCCGATCAGAAAATCCTTTCTGCTTCAAAAACCGCCACTCTTTCTCGGTGAGCGATTCGAGGGCGCATGTTTTCACAGTTTGCTCGATGGTGATCAGTTCTTCGATCTGCGCCAAAAACCAAGGATCAATATTGGTTTCACGCGCAATATCATCGCGCGACATGCCAATTCTAAACGCATCGGCAATATAGCGTATACGCTCCGGACCAGCGGCAAACAATTCGTCTTCGATTCTCACGCGGTCGGTTTCTTTTTCGTCGAGTCCATCAATGTTTATCTCAAGTCCGCGTAATGCTTTTTGCAACGACTCTTGAAATGTACGCCCGATTGCCATCACTTCACCGACTGATTTCATTTGCGTGGTCAAGCGTTGATCCGCGCCACGAAATTTTTCAAACGCGAAACGCGGTACTTTCGTGACGACATAATCAATCGTCGGTTCGAACGATGCCGGCGTTGCGCCACCAGTAATATCATTTTTCAATTCATTGAGCGTATAACCGACCGCGAGTTTTGCGGCGATTTTTGCAATCGGAAAACCCGTCGCTTTCGATGCGAGCGCGGAAGAACGCGATACGCGCGGATTCATTTCGATCACGATCATCCTCCCATTTTTCGGATTGACCGCAAACTGTACATTCGAGCCGCCCGTATCGACACCGATTTCGCGCAACACCGCAAACGACGCGTCGCGCATGATCTGATATTCTTTGTCGGTCAACGTTTGCGCAGGCGCGACCGTAATCGAATCGCCGGTATGAATTCCCATCGGATCTAAGTTTTCGATGGAGCAAATAATGATGCAATTATCTTTATGATCGCGCACGACCTCCATCTCAAATTCTTTCCAGCCGAGTAACGATTCTTCGATCAATAACTCATGAATCGGCGAAAGATCGAGTCCGCGCAAACAAATCTCGCGGAACTCATCGGGATTATACGCAATCCCGCCGCCTGTACCGCCTAGCGTGAACGAAGGACGAATCACGAGCGGATAGCCGCTGTTGCCATTCATCTCGGAAATTTTCCGCTGAACGGCTTGCGCTTCTTCCCACGAATGCGCGACGCCGGAACGCGCCGATTGCAAACCGATTTTATCCATCGCCTCTTTGAAACGTTGGCGGTCTTCCGCCTTGTCGATTGCGTCTGGCGACGCGCCGATCAATTCGCAGCCGTATTTTTCGAGTAAACCCTTGCGATGTAAATCAAGCGCCGCATTCAAAGCGGTTTGTCCGCCCATAGTTGGCAGAATCGCGTCCGGCCGTTCTTCCATCAGGATACGCTCAAGCACTTCGACGGTAATGGGTTCGACGTAGGTCGCGTCCGCCATTTCGGGATCGGTCATGATCGTCGCCGGATTACTGTTCAATAAAATCACACGATAACCTTCTTCGCGCAATGCTTTGACGGCTTGAACGCCAGAATAGTCAAATTCGCACGCCTGACCAATGATGATGGGACCGGCGCCGATAATCAATATACTGTTAATATCTGTACGTTTGGGCATGAAATACTCAAATAATAATTAAGATAATGTCGTAGTGACTAATTTGACGCCGAATCCGATAAATAACGCGCCGACGGAAGATGTCGCGCCGACAGTCAATATACGGCGGCGTTGAAACCAAATCGCCAATTGGACGCCGACAAAAATAAGCACACTCAGGTAAATCGCACTGACCAGTTCAAGAACGACGCCAAGAATCAAAAATGATAAGCCTGGATGTGCATACGTCGGATCGACGAACTGGATAAAAAATGAAATAAAAAACAATATTGCTTTCGGATTCGATAAACTGAGTAGCAACGCGCGACGGAACGAATGCGGCGTCAAATTGACCGGTGACGATGGCTTTAAGCGGCTTTCCTCCATACGCAACAAGAACCACGCTTTGCGCAACAAACCAAATCCCAAATAACAAAGATACAACGCGCCTAATACTTTGATTGCGGTAAACAACACCGGTTCAGCTTTCAGCAACGACGCCACACCCACCACCGCCAACAGCATCAAAATTGCGTCGCCCAAGAATATCGCGCAAGCGGCGCGATAGCCTTCCTTGACGCCATATTGCGCCGCCGTTGTCAATACCAATAATGAATTCGGTCCCGGCAACACCACGATGATGATCACACCGATCAGGTAAGTCCAAAAATCCGTAATACCGAAACCGCTCATGATCGTCCGTATCGGAATTTAACGTTGCGCTTCCATCAATGAGATGAAATGATCGAAAAGCGGCACGATGTCATGCGGACCAGGCGAGGCTTCGGGGTGTCCTTGAAAACAAAACGCAGGCGCGTCGATACATTCGAAACCTTGTAGCGATCCATCGAACAGCGACATGTGCGTCATGCGCACCGTTGCTGGTAACGTATCGGGATCGACTGCGAAACCATGATTTTGCGATGTGATGAACACGCGCCCGGTCGCAAGTTCCTGTACCGGATGGTTCGCGCCGTGATGACCGAATTTCATTTTGAACGTTTTTGCGCCGACCGCCAGTCCCATAATCTGATGCCCCAAACAAATGCCAAACAGCGGAATGCGCTGCGCGATACATGCGCGCGCCGTGTCGATCGCGTAAGCGCACGGTTCGGGATCGCCCGGTCCATTAGAAAGGAATACACCGTTAGGCTTGAACGCCAGAGCGTCTTTGAGTGATGTTTGCGCGGGAACGACCGTAACGCGGCAACCGCGTGACGCCAACAACCGCAAAATATTACGTTTGACGCCATAATCGTAAGCGACAACATGAAAGCGCGTATCTCGAATACTGCCGTAACCGTCTTGCAGCGACCACTCCGATTCCTTCCACGAATAGGTTTTTCGCGTCGAAACTTCTTTGGCGAGATCCATGCCCGCCAGTCCGGGAAATGCGCGCGCCAATTCCAGCGCGCGAGCGGCATTCGCTTTTTCGCCAGTGATGATCGCGCCTGCTTGCGCGCCGAATGTACGCAACCGCTGTGTCAACGCGCGCGTGTCAATACCGGCAATCGCCACCATACCATTACGCCGTAAATACTCCGGCAAACTTTCTTCCATGCGGAAATTCGACGCGCACAGTGGCACATCTTTGACGATCAAACCGGCAGCGTAAGGTCGGTCTGCTTCCGCGTCTTCGGCATTCGCGCCAACATTACCGATGTGCGGATAAGTCAACGTGACGATTTGTTGAGCGTAACTCGGGTCGGTCAGGATTTCCTGATAACCGGTCATCGACGTATTGAATACCACCTCGCCGACCGTTTCGCCGACAATGCCGACACCAAAACCTTCGAATATCGTACCGTCCGCAAGCGCCAGCCACGCGGGCGGAAATGAAGGACATAAATTCACTGACGATGCTAAAGAGGACATCGAAAAACTTTCTTGAAAGAGATTGTCGCACGCGATCCCGCGTACACGTTCGCGCCATCTGAAAGACAAGATAACAACGCTCTATGCCAAGAGCGTTGTTATCCGTTCATTCTTGAATGAGTTATTTTAGCATTTCCGACATTGTTTCGGTAAAGCGGCAATCCCTCAAAAGGCATTGCCGCTTGGATATTTAGAGATACCCTTTCGATTTAAGTTCCGCCACTGCCTGCTGGAAACGTCTGTAGTCTCTTTCGATTTTCGCGGATTCCCGTCGCGCTTGTTCGTGCGCGTCGAACGCCGCCCGCGCTTCCTTGAGCTTCTCTTCATACTGCTGCGCAATTGCCAAATTCTTTTTATCGTATTCCTGCCGTAATTCGTCCTGTTTGGATCGGTCTTCTTCCCGCATCTCTTTCCGTTGCGCGCTGATCTTTTCTTTTAATTGGTTTTGCTTGGCTTGTATGCCGTCCCGCGCCTCTTTTATTTTAGCGTCGATCTGTTCGATAGTCAGTTCCGTTCCATCATCGAGCTTGATCGTGTTTTGTTTGTTCGCAACAGCATCGGAACGCTTTTGAAGCAAAGGATCGATTAACCGTTTTTCTTCTTCGTTCAAGGACTTCCCCACAGTTTCGAACTCTTTATCCAGCGTAGCCCGCATCTTTCTATGAGGACTTTCCTTTGAGTATTGCGTGCGCAACTTTTGATATTCTTTACGCGCCTCGTTTTGCGCTTTGATTCTTTCCTCATGTAAAGAACGCATTGTTTTTTGCGTTTCTTCTCTCAGCTTTCCGAAATCCACGCCGTTGTCTTTTTCTTTAAACTCGTTTTCGGCGCGTTTTTTGGATAAATCTTCTTCCATTCCCTTGATGATCGATTCGAAATCAGGCGTGTCGGTTTTCAAATAACCGTCTGGATTTTTACTGACGATTTCTTCGGTCAAATTCCCTTTCAACTCGTTCTGATCAAATTTGAGATTGCTGTATTGAAGCTGCCATTTGCTTTTTTCACTTCCCGATGCTTCGAGAGTGGCGGTAAACGGAATGTTTTTTCCTTTTTGCTCGGCGGGCGCAATGACAATCTTACCGCTTATTTCTACGATTTTTTCGTATAAGTTATGGCTCGTCGTCAAGTTTCCAGAGACGCGATACGTCGAAATATCGTTTTCCCGCTTGGTTCTTTCAAGGTTAATCGAGCTTATTTTTACTGTTCCCGGAAACAGCTTCTCCAATTCTTCGGATAATATTTGGTCATTTGGTTTGCTGCCGCATCCGATCATGGCAAACGCCAACACAAGAACGGAAATCGCATAGCAGAAAAGTTTTTTGTTCATGTTCATACACTCCCTTTGAGTTATCTTGTCCTAAACCGCTTTGAAATGATTGGCGCATAGGGCGAGTCATTGTATCAATGCTTTCGCATAAACGCCATCAAGAACACGATGAATTCGATAAAAAAATCGTTTACGGGAAATCAATAGCAATCTAGTACGCGATTCCACCGTCCATCCGATCAGATGATGAAATTCCATTGTGTTAGGCGGCACGCCATGAAATGGCGTCTAAATGGGCAAGCTGAATCCTCTCACCCTAATCAAGCACCATCGACAAAAAATACTGGCAATGTGTTAGCATTAGTTTCAAGGAGAATGTATACCATGAATTTTTGTTTACCTATTAAGCATAACGCACAGCAACACAGACTGCGCGGTCTGATTCTGGGCGTTTTTCTTAGCCTTTTTTCTCTGGGCACGGCCTCGGCGCAAAGCGTTATTACCCTGTATCAACAAGATTTTGAAACGCCCAATAACGGTTGGGGTGATGCGCAATGCACAAGCTTTGGTGATAATGCTCATCTGGGTGGCGTTTCAGCTTCTTACACCGGGCAAGGTGGCGTACCGTTTTATCAGGTGAACTCAGCCGACAGGCTTTGCATCACAAAAGTCGGCAGCACGGATGACATTGTTGATCCGGCGGCAACCGGCGGCAATTACGCTATCGGATTTCATGGATCCTCTGCCACCGTCAATACCATTGAAAGCATTGGTTTTATCTTCGATCCGCAGGGTTTCAAATTTCTGAGCGGAACCTTCGACGCGTCATGGATAGGATTGCCAACATTTTCCAGTACGACTTACGGATTTGTTCAGGATACAGACTATCCGGTCACCTTGCAGTTCTATGAAATTCCGAATGGCACGCCCAATACCAGCGTCAATATCCAGGTGCCAACGAACCTCGGAGGCAATGCGCCGGTTCGCATCGACGCCACGACGCTGACGCCTTTTGCCAGCCAGGTCGAGACCCTTTCAAACGGCTACTCGGAAGCTCAGCGTTTCACGCTGGACTGGAAGGAAATTGATTTCACTGTGGACATGACAAGTATGGCAGCGGATTCACGGGTCATGATGGTGCTCACGGGTTTGCCTCAATATCGCTACCTGGTAGTGGACAACCTCAACATCGTGGCAACGCTCAGCCCGCCCACCGATTATTCCATTGCGCCCGTTCCTGTGAATGGACCTGCTTACTTGTTGCTTCTGACGCTGGCATTGGCTGGATTCGGAACGTACATGCAGCGGCGCCGTTAATTCATTGCTGCGGGACGCCAGGAACGCTTGCCGAACACCTCTGCGATTAGTCCGAACTTTCGGCGAGAAGGAAGTTGTGCGGGGGTCCCGGATATTTGATGCAACTCAACATAAGCGGAGTTTGCGGGTACAGTCAACGGCGACAGCGATAAACAGATAAAGCCGGACTTCGGCAGGACGCGCTTCGGCGACATCGATATGGACAAAGAGCGCTTTCCCCTATCTTGCTACCCTCTCCTTCTCTCCAAAGCCAGCAAACGCAAAGCAATCGCCAGACAAATTCCCAAGCACAGCGCAAGACATAGCACGATTGCGCTCCAGCCGCCGATGTTCCACAGCGTCCCTGAAAATGTGCCGATGACACTGGAGCCAAAATAATACGCCCACAGATAAAGCGCCGAAGCCAATCCGCGCGCTCGTTTGGCGCGCCGCCCTACCCAACTACTGGCAACCGCGTGGCTGCCAAAAAAACCGAAGGTCGCCACTGCCGCGCCGAAGATGATTACCCACAAAGAACTCGCCAAAGTCAACAACACACCGAGCAACGTTACCGCGACGACTATCCACAATACCCGCGCCAATCCCAAGCGGTCGGCAATTTTGCCCGTCCATGTGGAACTAAATATGCCAATAATATAAATCAGAAAAATAGAACCGATTTGTCCCGTCGATAGTAAAAATGGCGGATTGACGAGGCGGAACCCGATAAAATTATAAATACTGATGAAACTGCCGCATATCAAAAAAGCCAAAATAAATAGCCAAGGCATATACGAATCTCGGAGATGTGTTCGCATTCCGTCGAACATCAGCGCGAGCCGCAAAGGGCTT
This sequence comes from Burkholderiales bacterium, assembly GCA_031270015.1. GTDB lineage: Bacteria > Pseudomonadota > Gammaproteobacteria > Burkholderiales > Casimicrobiaceae > UBA931. Next base: position 10,402 of record JAISYH010000055.1, read on the forward strand.
TGCCGGAAACGGCGAGATCGCGGTAGCAATTTCCAAAAGCCGATCAACATGATGAGCGACAATACGCCCAGCGCGACGAATGCCATTTGCCACGATGAATGCTCGGCAACCCACGCGGAAATGAAACGCCCGCTCATACCGCCCATCGCGTTACCGCTGATGTAAAAACCCATTGCGTAGCCCAATCCTGAAAATTCGATTTCTTCGCTGAGATACGCCATCGCCACCGCGGGCAACCCTGCCAACGCGACGCCTTGCAATGTGCGAAATAAAAAAAGATGAAAAAAATCGTCCGTCAACGCGCAAGCGATCATCAAAAGCGACGCGACAAGCAATGAGGCAAGCATCACGATACGCCTTCCGAAGCGATCCGAAATGATGCTTATCACGATCAACATCACCGACATGACGCCGGTCGCCGTCGAGATAAGAAGGCTGGCGCGCGCAGGGGAAATATCGAAACTCGCCGAAAACAACGGTAAAAGAGGTTGCGGCGAATACAAGAGCGCGAAAGTCGAAAAACCACCGAGGAACAACGCAATTTGCACGCGAAGAAACATGCGCGTGTGTGGAGATATTCCCGCTTCGAATTCGTCCGCCGTTTCTTTGTTACTCTCCCTTGCCACGATAGCTCTGCAAAATGATATGTTTTTCTATCATAACCGAACGACACGCCGAATAGTTGCGATATAATTTTAAACACATATAAATTCTTGATTACGGAGTATTTTCATGAGTCTTGCCCGTGTTCCCGCAGGTCATAGTATCCCCAATGACTGTAATGTAATTATCGAAATTCCGATGCGCGGCGACCCGATCAAGTACGAAGTCGATAAAGATACCGGCGCCATTTTCGTGGATCGTTTCATGGCAACCTCAATGCATTATCCGTGTAATTATGGCTACATTCCCAAGACGCTTGCCGATGATGGCGACCCTTGCGACGTATTAGTGCTTTCACCGATGCCGTTGATTACTGGCGTTGTGGTACGCTGCCGCCCTATCGGGATGCTGCGTCTCGATGACGAAATGGGCGGCGATGCCAAAATTCTCGCCGTGCCAATCGATAAATTGTCTTCCTATTACCGCGATGTCCATTCCCCGTACGATATTCCCGAAATTCAGTTGCAACAGATTTCCCACTTCTTCGAGCATTATAAAGACCTCGAACCCGGAAAATGGGTGCGCGTCGGCAGTTGGGTTGAAGCCGACGAAGCGCGCAAAGAAATTATGAAAGGCGCAGAACGTTATCACGCTTTAGGGAAAGGAGATGAGTAATTATTCAGGGGAGTTTCATTGACATGCTTGAGAATGAACGACCTTCGGTTTGCGCTCAGTTTTCTTAGTATTACTGTCGGAGATTTCTACTTCGTTAACGATTTTTCGCTCATACGCTTTCCCTGTAGTTCCTAAGTGAATAGTTTTCAAATCAGTAAAACTTATTTTTTAATAGGTTCTTCCAATTAATCTGGCTTATAATTGATTAGCGCGATTCAATGTCCCAATGCCCGTTTTTTTGACGTGGCAGTAAATGGTTGAAGACAACCAATGTTCTTTCATTTTCCAGAGAATAAAAAAGCACGCCAAAGCGTGCTTTTTTATCGAACAACGCAATGACTCAATAGCGATACGCCGACTCTCCGTGACTGGCGATATCGAGACCTTCGCGTTCGTGACCTTCAGGAACGCGCAATCCAATGAGCAAATCGACCAGCTTATATAAAACTGCGGAAGCCACGCCTGACCATAAAATCGTAAATATCACACTCTTGAATTGTATCCAGAGTTGGGAGAGTATCGAAAAATCGGCGTCACCGGTGCCTCCCAAGAACGGCGCGGCGAAAACGCCCGTCAACAACGCGCCGATGATGCCTCCGATGCCATGTATGCCGAACACGTCGAACGCGTCGTCCGCTTTCAGCCGCCGTTTCAATCCGCTCACGCCCCAAAGGCAAAGCGGTCCGGCGACCAAACCAATGATGATCGCGCCCATCGGTCCCACAAAGCCGGCTGCCGGCGTAATCGCCACCAATCCACCGACCGCGCCAGACACCGCGCCAAGCACCGAAGGTTTGCGTTTGACCATCGCTTCTGTGCCGATCCAGCCCAGTGTCGCCGCGCCGGTCGCCACAATGGTGTTGATGAAAGCCAGCCCAGCAAGACCGTCGGCGGCAACCGCCGAGCCCGCGTTGAAACCGAACCAGCCCAGCCACAATAACGACGCGCCGACCATCGTCAACGTCAGCGAGTGCGGCATGAACGCCTCGCGTCCGAAGCCAATTCTTTTGCCGACGAAATACGCGCCGACGAGACCCGCGATTCCGGCGTTGATATGTACCACCGTGCCACCCGCAAAATCCAGCGCGCCGTCTTGCGCCAATAAGCCGCCGCCCCAGACGATATGCGTCATCGGCACATAGCTGAACGTGAACCACAACGCGATAAATAATAGGACTGCAGAAAACTTGATCCGTTCGGCAAACGCGCCGACGATCAGCGCCGAAGTAATGCCGGCGAAAGTCGATTGAAACGCGATCCAGACATATTCGGGAATATTGCCCTGCAAACTATCGACTGACACGCCTTTAAGAAACAGTTTGTCGAAATTGCCGACGAAATTTCCCTCTCCCGAAAACGCCAAGCTGTATCCGTAAAGACACCATAAAATAGTGACCATCGAGAAGATTACGAAAACTTGCATCAGTATCGACAACATGTTTTTGCTACGCGCCAGCCCGCCGTAAAACAACGCAATGCCCGGAACGATCATCATGATGACTAATACCGATGAGATCAACATCCAAGCCGTATCGCCGCTATTCAAAATCGCGGTTTCTTCGAGCGCGATGGTTTCTTGCGCCAACAAAGGTAAACTTAAGCCAAACAACGACAGCGCCGTAAAGGCGCTTGCAATTTTATTCATGATTAACCTCCGTGTATCAGATCGCCGCTTCGTCGGCTTCGCCAGTGCGAATCCGTTTCGCGTGCAAAAGGTCGAATACGAAAATTTTGCCGTCGCCGATCTTTCCGGTATTGGCAGCCTTTTCGATGGCTTCAATCGCTCTTTCGAGCAATGCGTCGGGAATCGCCGCTTCGATTTTTATTTTCGGTAAAAAATCGACGGCGTATTCTGCGCCTCGATACAGTTCGGTGTGCCCTTTTTGTCGCCCAAACCCTTTGGCCTCGGTGACCGTGATGCCCTGCACGCCTATCGCCGACAGTTCTTCACGCACTTCATCGAGTTTGAAGGGCTTGATGATCGCAATCAAGTATTTCATACAGTACTCCTTGAAATAAGAACGTTTGGCTACGGGAATCACTCCCGTTAAGTCTTCTTCTCCTCACTCATTGGTTGTCAACGGGCAAAGAGAAGATACACGGCATAGGCACACTTTAAAATAAAATGCCGGACGTCGCAAGTTTTTTTATGGCATATACGCCGATTTTTTGTGTCGGCAAGCGTAATCGTATATCGCCACTCCAAATATCCGCCAAAACGGTGCGCTTACCGCGCCAACAAAGCGCATAGCACAGCTTCCAATTACGAATTATCGAATTACGCGATGTTCCAGAAAATCATTGCGCCGTCCGTCAACCTCAACAATACACGATATTTGCCTTTCGGTTTTTTGGAGTTGATGGACATTATTGCATCGCCCTCTACAAGCATCCTTTCAGCAATTCTCGTGTGTACGTCCGACATCGTAAGCGTTAATCGTGATTTCATGGTTAATAACTACCATTATCAAAAAATAGCGATAACGTATTTTGAGGATACATTGGAAGCGGTCCAAACGACCGCCGTTTTTAATCTTTTCTCGATACTGATTTCCCCGATGATTCTTGTGGCTCTTGTTATCGTGTTCGCGATCTTACCAAGCAGCGGGCAGCGACAACATTAAAATAAAAACCTCCGCTCAACAGAAAAGCGCCACAAGCGATACCCGATGTGAAAAACTAGTGAGGACGATCACAACTATGAGCAATGATAAACGACGCAACAGCGAAATTTTCGGATTACCGTTTGGCGTTGCCAAAGCCATTGTCCCGTTCTTTCAATGGCAAATTGCTGAGGTGTTCCCGATGAAAATCATCCTCGCTACCTTTCGGAAGCTTGCCTGCTATCTCGGATTTGTGTCCACGAAAACCCAAAAAGCAAGCGCGGCAACGAGAAACCACGCACATAAAAGACAACCCTCATTTTTCATTGACGTCGCCCTTTTCGCATTTTAGGACACGCCAACGCCGTTTTTGCCTGAAAATCGGCGCCAAGCGATAACCACAAGGTTATAATAGTCGTTCGCAAAATAGCCTCTTTTTTAATTGAATCATGCGTCTTTCCCGTTTTTTTCTAACCACCAGCAAAGAAACTCCGGCGGAAGCCGAAATCGCCAGCCAAAAACTGATGTTACAAGCAGGCATCATCAAAAAAGTATCGTCCGGCATTTATAACTGGATGCCGCTTGGACTGCGTGTTTTACGTAAAATCGAAAACATCGTGCGCGAAGAAATGAATCGCGTTGGCGCTATCGAGCTTTTGATGCCGAATGTCGTTCCCGCCGAATTGTGGCAAGAAACTGGACGCTGGGACAAATTTGGCCCGCAGCTTCTGAAAATCAAAGACCGCAATGACCGCAATTTTCTCTTTGGTCCGACGCATGAAGAAGTCATCACTGACATCATTCGTAAAGAAGTCAATAGTTATCGCCAACTGCCAGTGAATCTTTATCAGATTCAAACTAAATTCCGCGATGAAATCCGTCCGCGTTTCGGCGTGATGCGCGCGAGAGAGTTCATCATGAAAGACGCTTATTCTTTCGATGCCGATAAAGACGGTTTGTCGAAATCTTATCAACAGATGTACAGCGCTTATGGACGCATTTTCACGCGCTTGGGGCTGGCATTCCGCGCCGTTGCCGCCGATAACGGCGCAATCGGCGGCTCGATGTCGCACGAGTTTCAAGTGCTTGCCGATTCCGGCGAAGATTTGATCGCCTATTGTCCCGACTCCGATTACGTTGCCAATATCGAGCTGGCAGAAGCTATCGCGCCGAACGTTCCCCGCGCCGCGCCGCAAGAAGTGATGGAAAAAGTACCGACGCCGAATATGACTACCTGCGAAGCAGTCGCCGAATTATTGGTCTTGCCATTGCAGCGCACAGTAAAGTGTTTGATGGTGGTCGCCGGTGATGAAGGCGCGGAACGTTTGCATATGTTGCTCATTCGTGGCGATCATTCGATGAATGAAGTAAAAGTCAGCAAACTGCCCGGATTGACACAGTGGCGTTGGGCGAACGACGCCGAAATCGTCGCGGCGATGAACTGCGCGCCAGGTTATTTAGGTCCGGTATCATTGCCAAAAGACATGCCGCTGATCGCTGACCGTTCAGTAACGGTAATGAGTGACTTTGTTTGCGGCGCGAATGAGGAAGGTTTTCACTTGCGCGGCGTGAATTTTGGTCGTGACGCGCGCGAACCGGATATCGTCGCCGATATCCGTAACGCGCAAAAAGGTGACCCCTCCCCCGACGGCAAGGGCGTACTCGATCTGATGCGTGGCATCGAGGTCGGTCATGTGTTCGCGCTTGGCAACGTTTACGCCGAAGCGATGGGCGCGACCTTTCTCGACGATAAAGGGCAATCACACACAATGGAAATGGGTTGCTACGGCATCGGTATCACCCGCATCGCCGCCGCCGCCATCGAGCAGCATCACGACGAACGCGGCATCATCTGGCCTCAAGCGATGGCGCCGTTTATTGTTGCCATTGCGCCGGTCGGTTATCAGCGCAACGATGCCGTACGCGAAGCCGCAGATACGCTGTACGCGCAATTACAATCGCTCGGTATCGACGTATTGCTCGATGATCGCGGCGAACGACCGGGCGTCATGTTCGCCGATCTCGAATTGATCGGTATTCCGCACCGCGTCACCATCGGCGAGCGCAGTTTGAAAGAAGGAAAAATAGAATATCAAGCCCGCAAAGAAAGTACGTCCGTTGCTATGAACGCAGAAGAAATGATTGGCTTTTTACAGAAAAAATTGACGGAAGGCGAGATATCTGCGCCATAATAATATTTTTACGCTATTCCGCTTATGCGTTACTTGATCTTCTTTACTCTACTTCTTGCGCTGTGTTTGTCTGCTGGCGCGTATGCGGGCGCCCAGATCGAAGAACAATTGATACCGTCCGTCGTCGCTGGATTGCAGCGTTCGTTATCGGACCGTCCCGTTCCTACCGACTATCAAAGCCGTCCCGAAGTCAAGGCATGGATCAACGCGATCTCGCCGAAACTCAAAAAACGTGTTCCCGACGACAATGAGCGTAACGAGCTGTTGGCGACCGTACACTACGAAGGCATCCGCGCCGGACTGGATTTGCAACTTCTACTCGGCGTCATCCATCACGAAAGCGGTTTCAAAAAATACGCGATCTCTGTCGCCGGCGCGCGCGGATACATGCAAGTCATGCCTTTCTGGTTGAAACTAATCGGCAACGAAGAACAAAATCTTTTTCACTTGCGCACCAACCTGCGTTACGGTTGCGTGATTCTGCGCCATTATCTCGATATGGAAAACGGCGACCTTTTTCGAGCGTTGGGACGATATAACGGTAGCCTCGGTCGCGCCGAATATCCAAACGCGGTCTCGGCGGCGATGAAATTATACGAAATCCCACGAGAAGCGCCGCCTCGAACCGCCGCCATCGCGCATTAGTTTCACTTCCTTGTCTTGCTCATCGTACTGCGGACGCTTTGCCCCATCGCCTACCGGCGCGTTGCATTTCGGTTCGTTGTTAGCGGCGCTCGCCAGCTATTGTGACGCTCGCCAACATCGGGGAAAATGGTTGCTGCGTATCGAGGATGTCGATGAAAGTCGCGCCTGTCTCGACGCGATTGACCATATCAAACAAACGCTACAGCGTTACGGCTTTCACTGGGATGATGAAGCGCCGCGACAATCAGCACGTACGGCAATTTATCAAAAGGCACTGGACAGCCTGATCGCCCAAAAACAGGTTTATCCATGCGCTTGCTCTCGCTTGCAATTGCGCGACGCGGCAATCGGCGTCTCTGGCGAGCGGATTTATCCCGGCTATTGTAAACGAACGCCGCCCGACGCCACACGCGCTCCGTTCGCGTGGCGCGTGATCGTTCCCGATAAAACATTCGTATTCCACGACCGCGCGCAAGGCAAGCAAACGCAAAATCTCGCGCGTGATTGCGGCGATTTCGTTCTCAAACGCCGCGACCGATATTTCGCCTATCATTGGGCTGTCGTCATCGACGACACAGAACAAGGCATCACCGATGTTGTGCGCGGTGGCGATATTTTGCCATTGACGGCGCGTCACCTTTTTCTCTATGAATTGATCGGCGTAACCCCCCCGAACTATTTGCACATTCCCATTGCGATGACCAATGACGGACAAAAACTTTCCAAGCAAACCTTGGCGCCGCCATTGCCCGACGACGCGCTTCCTGTTTTGCTTGAAGCATGGCGTTTTCTGGGGCAACCGCAATTGTCCCCTCAACCGAAAACCGTCGAAGCTTTCTGGGAATCGGCGCCCGCGCGCTGGGACGTCGCGGCGATTCCATAACGCGATGATTGGCGCTATCAGTCGTTATTACTTATATTGGCTTTAGCGTAAATCGCTTCAAGGTAATAGTCAAAAAGAACGCTGCGCCGATTTTGCCAATTGTTGTAAAGCATCGACATTCAAAATTCGGATATGTTTCCCGCTAGACGCAATATAACCGCATTTTTGCCACTCGGATATCAATCGACTAAGCGTTTCTTGGCGCACACCCAAACGGGTCGCCAGTTGCATTCTGTTTAGAGGAAGTCTCAACGTGCAGTCTTTAGGACAATTACTGCATAACCTTAAGAGATAGTCTGCCAAACGTTCGGTCGCCGAGCTGGAGGTCAGCCAATCTATTTGGTTGACCATCGAATATAATCTATTACAAAAAATATTGAGTAGCCGCAACGATACTTCCGGGTAGCGCATACATAAATCACGAATCGCGACGTTGGGAATTTGTAACGCACATCCATCTTCATATGCTCTGCCATTCATTGGAAACCGCTCGTGATCCATGAATACGGCAGCCAATGCCAATGCTTCTTTGCTACGAATATGCCCGAAATTTTTTTCAGTTCCTTTGGCGGTATAGCGAAAGACTTCTACACATCCGCTATCCAGCAAAAAGCAATTGAGCATCTTCTTGCCCTCATAAAACAGCATTTCGCCTTTGACAAAATGCCGCCATTGACTACGGACAGCCAGTTGAACAATTTCATTTTCTGGGAGCAAATGCAGCCAGCAATAGCCGCGAAGTAAGCAACAAGCCTTTTGATTGTCATAATTGATAAATGTCATTTGTTCTCCCGCTTTTCCTGCATAACATTCTTTCGTTAATGATAATTATTATCATTAAAAACACAAGTTTTGGCTACTTTTAAATAACCATACCCGATAGCGCGACTTAAGGAAAATACTATGGAAAACAACAAGATACCTGCATCAGAAATGCTCATACTCAACCAGCTTGTTACACTGACGGAGCAAGGAATTGCCAGCAGAATACTGGCTAAGACTAGCGGCGGAAATCTAACGCTGTTTGCTTTCGATAAAGGACAAGCATTAAGCGAACACAGCGCGCCTTTCGATGCTCTGGTAATGGTACTGGAAGGAAAATTGGCGCTCACGATTGGCGGTAAGCAAATCTATGCTGTGCCTGGATCGATCGTTCTGATGCCCGCCAATATCCCTCACGCACTGGAAGCGATACAAGTCACGCGCATGTTATTGGTGATGTTACGTGAGACAAAAGTCACCAGTAATTCTCTTGATTAAAAAACGAGGCATACAATGAACATTAAACGCTCAGCATTATGGCTTCTTCTAACCCCAGTCATTTCACTCGCCGCTTATGCGCAGGATGAGCCGATAGTTTTACCGACGGTCGTCGTGACGGAGCGGAAATCCGAATCAGAAACGATTACGCCCTCTCCCGATACTGTGCGAAAGTCGTTGAAAACTACGCCAGGGGGAACCAATTTCATCGAACCCGCCAAGCATTTAGGCAGTAAACACACCTTGAGAGATTTTTTAGATTATCAGCCAGGGATCACATTATTAGATTTCTTTGGCGGTACTGATCATCCCGTTTTAACGATTCGTGGCTCTGGTATTCAAAGCCACCCATTGTCGCGCGGTGTGATGTTGCTGGAAAATGATTTACCGTTCAATGAAGCCGATGGCTCGTTCATTATCGGTATGCTGGAAACTCGTGATACCGGTTTTGTAGCCGTCAAGCGAGGCGCCAACGCGACAAATCCCGCGTCTGATTCACTAGGCGGAGAACTCAATTTTTATAATTTGACAGGTCGCGAAGAAACCGGAAAAGTCAGCGCGCAATATGGCAGTTTCGGTACCGCCGTAGGTAGAGCGGCGCTTGGCAAAGCATACGATAGCGGAGATTTCCATATTAGCGCGTCCGGTTCGCGTTCCGATGGCTTTCGTGATCACAGTGATCAGAAACGTTATACGGTTCGCGCTAATATGGGATTTGTTTTCAAGAACTTTGAAAATCGTACATGGGTTTCATATACTGATCAGAAATTCGATATTCCGGGACCTCTTACTCTGGATACGGTTTATGATAATCCGTCGGAGAATACCAATGATGTGCCACCTATGGTTTCGACAACAGACCCACATCGGGAAACGTCGCAATGGCGAATCGCCAACCGCTCCATGATTCAAACAGGACGTTTCAATCATGATTTAGGATTTTACGTACAACAAATGGATGACTTATTCGTCAGTCCAACAACGACAAAGGACAACGAAGTCACTACTTATGGCGCTCAATATAAACTTGAAACGGCACATCAGAATGTTTTGAATTACGGAGTAGCGTTTTCTTTTTCTCAGTCATCGATGGATTTGTATTACAGTAAAAACAAAAATAATCCTTTGCCACCGATTCAAACCTTTCGTGATGCTCGTTACGATGCCACAGCACGACATATTAGCGCCCAGTTTCACAGTCAATGGCAATTGATCAAAAATTGGCAACTTAGCGGTTTGTTGCGTTGGGTCGACACAAAACGCGACATTGATTCAAAAGACGATAACGTTTCTTATAATCACGATTGGGATTGGTTGGCGCCTAAAGTTGGACTGGTCTGGACGCCATCGCAAAATCATGCTTTCTTTGCCAATATCAGTACGACCAGAGAAGCGCCTATCGTCGGCGATATGATTCAATTCAAGCCTCCACCTCCACCACCGGCACATATGGCGGTTGCCGAACTGGAACCACAAAAATCAGTTAGTTATGAAATAGGCGCGCGTGGTGATTTAGCCGATATATTAAGCTGGGACATCGTGTTATATCGTTCCGACATCAGGAAAGAGTTATTAGACTATAGCCCTGATGGTGTCAATACTTATTCATACAACTACGACGGTAAAACACGACATCAAGGAATTGAGCTAGGACTGACAAGCGGTTGGAAATTGCCGTCTTCTTACGGACGTTTGGATGGACGGTTAAGTTATACGCACAACGATTTCAAATTCCGCGACAATGTGTTTCGCGGTAATCAGATCGCCGGTGTGCCGCGTGACATGATCTCGGCGCAAATATCGTATCTGTACAGTGCGTGGCGATTCGACATCAATTCGAGAACTGCCATAGGTCGTACATATACCGACCACGGTAATCAAATGAGTTATGGCGGTTATACCATCTGGGGTACTCGCCTTTACTATGAACTCAATAAACGCATATCTTTCTTTGTGCAAGGCGATAACCTAACCGATAAAAAATATGTCAGCTCCACCAATACACCAGCCGTAGCAACAGCCACCGGAGTGAATTATTTTCCCGGAAGCGGTCGTTCTGTATCCGCAGGTCTTGATATTGTATTTTAACAGTATGCACAACACAATATGGACTCGCCGACGATGGCAAAAAATGGCGCTTCTTGCCGGGCTGGCATGTGTTGGCGGTATTACTGGCGTTGCGTTGCGAACACGGACAACGCGTCCCGATGATGAATTCAATCCTTTGATAATTCATGGTGGACCAGCAACACCATCATTATCCTTGATTCATCTCGCCGAATCGAAACTTCTCTCTCCAATAGTCGAAAACATACGTTTTCAAATGTTTCGTGGTATCGATGAGGTTCGTGCTGGACTTGTCGGCAACGGCTGGCCTATTTCTATGGTACCCAGTCAATTGGCAGCCAATTTGTTCAATCGAAAAATGCCTATCTATTATATGAGCGTATTGACTTGGGGATTGATGTATTTTATTTCTCGCGCCCAAAGGATTACAAACATAGAACAATTTGCAGGTAGTCGTGTTGCTTTACCTAGCAAGAACGATTTATTCGATCAGATGTTCAATTATTGGCTTAATAAAGCAGGTTTCCATAAAGATCGTGACATTAAAATTACTTATATGTCTTCTCCAGTTGAAGCTGCTCAATGGTTACATGCCGGTCAAGTCGATCATGCTTTACTTCCTGAACCCCAATGTAGCGCGGCAATCATGCAATCAAACGAAGTTCCGTTATATCGAAGTTTGCCATTTGGCGCGTTACGGCAATTTGTCGACGGAGATCATCGTATTCCAATGGCAGGCATCATGATTCATCAACATGTTCTTGATCGCCGTCCGGAAATCGTTTCGAAGCTCAGACAAGCCTTACATCAATCGGTACGTTGGGCACGAAACAATCCGCTCGCGGCAGCGCAAGCTTCTGTACCTTATTTTTCAATTCCCGCGCCAATTATTGCGGCGGCTGTTGAGCATAGCAACTTAGTTGCTGACGACGCGACTTTATATCAAAGCGAACTGCACGACTATTTTGAAATGATCTGTGAATTTAATTCGGATATGATTGGTGGCAAAGCGCCGGATATTGGTTTTTACATCTGACGAAAGAAAATGGAAAAAATACTTTATTTACGATTGCGTCATTATTTCGTCGCTACAATAACATTTGCTATCTTCTTTGCATTGTGGTTTTGGGCATCTCGCAATTATGGTAATTTGATTCTGCCCTCACCTTTAGAAACGTCCTCTCGTCTCATTGAAATGTTGCAAACTCAGAACGTGCGCGACGCTTTGCTTGATTCCGGTCGACGAGCATTTTCAGGGTTTGCGTTAGCTTTATTTACAGGCACGCTTCTTGGCATTCTTGCCGGTTTATCGCAATTCATGCGTAGCGCACTTAGTCCGCTAGTGATTATTTGTATGGGTATTCCGCCTATTGCTTGGATCGTTTTGGCATTGATCTGGTTTGGACTGGGGGATGGAACACCTATCTTCACCGTATGTATTTCGACATTTCCACTATTATTTACCAATGCGCTAGCGGGCATGACAACACAGGACCCTCAATTAAGAGATATGTATCGCGTTTTTAAGTTAAGCCGCTGGCAAGTGTTGTGCGATGTTGTCCTACCGCATTTGGTGGCGTATATTTTTCCAGGCGCGATGATAGCGTTAGCGAGCGCATGGAAAGTTACCATCATGGCAGAATTACTTTCGACGTCCGGCGGTTTAGGCGACCAATTAGCGGTTTCTCGTAATACACTTGATGTTGCCGGTACATTAGCGCTGGTCACAATAATGACCAGTATCCTGCTTATTTTTCAATTTTTTATTTTAGAACCCACCAGGCGGAGAATAGAACGATGGAGATAAAACCATTTCTCCGCTTCGATCAGGTGACACACGAATTATCTAAGCACGTAATAATTCATAATCTGAATTTTTGTATAGAACAAGGCGATGTAATCGCTCTCATTGGTCGTTCTGGCGTTGGTAAAACGACTCTACTCAACCTTGCTCTTGGGTTGCAAAAGCCGACTTCAGGCGTTATCGACAATCGATTCAATGCTATTGGTTGTGTTTTTCAAGAGCCGCGCTTGCTGCCATGGTTCTCCGCGCAAGTCAATATCGAGTTAGGACTTAAGGCGAGAAAAATGCCGTCTAAAGAACGCCGCTTAAAAGCTGAAACTATCGGAAAATATATGGGACTAACCCCTATCGATCTAGGTAAATATCCTACATCTCTCTCCGGTGGAATGGCTCGACGTATTGCATTAGCGCGGGCGCTTGTTTTGTCTCCAGAAATATTATTTCTCGACGAGCCATTCAATGCGTTGGATATAACGACCAAACAATCGCTGTACGAATTACTGCTTGGAGAAATTCATCAGCAAAAGCTAACTATGTTATTCATAACACATGACTTGCTCGAAGCCGTTTATTTAGCCAAAACCATTATCGTGATGCGTCCCGTTCCGTTCGGTTTGTCTAACCCGATATCGCTGACGACCCCTTGGCACGAGCGCACACCTTCATGGCGATTTCAAACCTCTGCGGAATTGTTGAAATATAATCTGTTTCAGCAAGAATTTACTTCTCCGCAGGATATTTCTTATTAATGTAAAAACGGAGGAAAACCATGCGTGAAAAACACGAAGCCGGTCACATGTTATTGGCAAAACTAGGGAAAAAGCGTTTACGCCCGGGTGGAAAACGCGCTACCGATTGGTTGATACGACAAGCCGAAATCGGAACTGATACAAAAATTTTGGAAGTAGCGTGCAATATGGGAACTACCGCCATCGAGCTTGCGCAACGTTATAAATGTCACATTATCGGTATAGACCTCAATGAAGCCGCATTAGAAAAAGCGCGGCGCAATACGATGGAACAAGGTCTTACCGATCACATCCAATTCATGCGTGGTAATGCTCGCGAATTGCCTTTTGAAGATACAAGTTTCGATATCATCATCAATGAAGCCATGCTGACCATGCTCAATGAAAAAGATAAACTCAAAGCATTACGGGAATACATGCGCGTACTCAAGCCGGGCGGTTATTTACTGACGCACGATTTGATCATTAGAAATGATAATGAAAATCGTGAACAGATTGTAGACCGACTTCGCGCGACCATCCATGTCAATGCTTCTCCTTTGACTGAAGAGGAATGGAACACCTTGCTGTCGGAACAAGGATTTTTGGTCAAGACATTGACCGGACCAATGTCCCTACTCAGCCCCACAGGAATGATACGCGACGAAGGATTCGTAAATACATTGCTGATCATCAAAAACGCATTGAAGCCACAATATCGTTCCATGTTCTTGCGTATGTTTCAGCTATTCCGACGATCAAAAAATCAGTTTGGTTTCATTGCGGCGTGTAGCAGAAAGTCATTTTAAATACCGTAAAAATCTCTTCAATAAGGATGGAGGGATGTTCGGTATTATACTTATATCAAAAAATAATGACGCCAAATATGATGAAGCAGGAAAGGACTCAGCTTATGAAGGTAACCAAGATATCATATTGGATTATTCCATGTCACGATTGCTTCATCTCATTAATCAACCAGATACCTTAATAGCAATCAACAAAACAATTATTGCCACCTTGGTCTATATCATTTTTTTATAAATCATCATTCGCGTTACTCAGCCACTTCATCGATCCATGCCGTTTGAATAGATTCAAGAATTTGTTCATTGCAGGCTTCGGGATTGTCTTTGAAATCAGGAAGCGCGCAAATCCAGCGATGTAGATCAGTATAACGAATTGTGCGTGGATCAATATTCGCATGCGTATCCGCCAGCGCTTGAGCGATTTCCAACGAGTCGCGCCAATACAGTTTTTCCGTCATTGTCTTATCCATTTTCTTTGGCGTGGTTGATCGTATAACGTGGTATTTCTATTTCCAGCGATTCGTTACCGATACGCGTTTGGCACGAAAGGCGCGATATCGGCGTAACCCCCCAAGCGCGGTCAAGCATGTCTTCTTCGTTATCCGACGATTCGTTCAGTGAACTAAAGCCTTTTCTAATAATGATATGACAGGTTGTACAGGCGCAGGCTTTTTCACAAGCATGTTCAATGTGAACACCATGACGCAGCAAGGCGTCAAGCAACAACTCACCAATATTGGCTTCAAAGCTAATACCTTGTGGGCAGATTTCCGAATGCGGCAATACAGTGATTTGGGGCACGATACCTATACTACATTGTGAACGTTTTTCCCGGTCAGCGCTTTTTGTACACTGCGGTCCATACGTCGTCCGGCAAATTCTGACGTCACGCGATTGGTATGCGCTAATGACCGACGCAACGCTTCTACGTCGTTACTGTTGCGGCAATGTAATAATTCTTCCAATGCTTTTTCAATCGCGGCGTATTCTTCCGAAGATAATAAATCTCCATCTTCTTTCAAGGCGTGTTTCGTCAGTTCGAGCAATTGATCGGTTTCTATTTGCGATTCAGCAAGCGCACGCGCCTTCATGTCATCGTGGGCATAGACCATCGATTCTTCCAGCATCCGCGTCACTTCTGCCTCGTCGAGTCCATACGACGGTTTTACCACAATCGATGCTTCGGTGCTCGTCGTTTGTTCTCTTGCTGACACCGACAATAAACCGTCAGCGTCAATCTGAAAAGTAATACGAATACGCGCCGCGCCAGCGACCATCGGTGGAATGCCGTGCAATTCGAAACGAGCCAAAGAACGACAGTCTTCGACTCTTTCACGTTCACCTTGTACCACGTGAATAGCCAACGCGGTTTGCCCATCCTTGAATGTGGTGAAATCTTGCGCTTTGGTCAAAGGAATACTGGCATTACGAGGAACGATTTTTTCAACCAACCCGCCCATCGTTTCGATACCAAGCGACAACGGCGTGACATCAAGCAATAGCCAATCGTCGTCATTTTTTCGATTACCAACTAGCGCGTTCGCTTGTATCGCCGCGCCAAGCGCGACGACTTCATCAGGGTTGAGATTTACCAAAGGAGGCTGTCCGAAAAAGTGAGCAACGGCGCGTCGTACTTGCGGCATGCGCGTCGCGCCACCAACCAAAACAACGCCTTGAATATCGTCTTTGGTCAGCTTGGCGTCACGTAAAGCGCGTTTGATCGGCGTTAGCGTTTTTTCGATCAAATGAGCGGTAATTTCTGTAAAAGTTTCAGTAGTTAGGGTTAAATCAATATTTTGTTTGTTCGATAATTGCGCGATAATCGGAACGCTGTTGTTATCGGTCAGACTTTCTTTGGCGCGACGGGATAAAGTCAATAATAAACGTACATCTTCGGCTGGCAATGGCGGCAACGCCGCCATTTCGAGTATCCAACAGAAAATACGATGGTCAAAATCGTCGCCGCCGAGCGCGGAATCGCCATGCGTCGCCAGCACCTCAAAAACCCCACGCGACAAACGTAAAATCGACACATCAAACGTGCCACCACCCAAATCGTAAACCGCATAGATACCTTCCGTGCCTTGATCCAAGCCGTAAGCGATTGCCGCCGCCGTCGGTTCGTTGAGCAAACGTAATACGTCAAGCCCGATCAATTTTGCCGCTTCTTTAGTTGCTTGCCGTTGCGCATCGTCGAAATACGCCGGCACGGTAATGACCGCACCGTCCAACACTCCGCCCAGTTGCGCTTCTGCGCGCTCTTTTAATACGCGGAGAATCTCGGCGGAGATTTCAATCGGGTTCTTGATCCCGGTACGAGTTTTCAAACGAACCATTCCCAAAGTATCAAGCCATTGATATGGAAATTGACGCATATCGTCAAGATCGGTCAACGCTCGTCCCATGAAACGCTTGACCGATACAATAGTGTTGGCGGGATCACGCGACTGCATTTCCAGAGCCTCTTGCCCAACGATAATATTTTGTTCAGCGTAGCGCACTACCGAAGGCAATAACGCGCGTCCTCGATCATCCAATAAAATTGTCGGCACACCGTGATACACGGTAGCAACCAATGAATGTGTCGTGCCCAAATCAATGCCAACAGCGCGCCTAGGCGCGGATTTCGGTACAGGATTGTCTGGTTCGGAAATTTGGAGCAGCATCGGCACTTATTGTAATCGAAAAAGGTGGGGATCCCGCACTTATAAACCGCTTTTCTCATCGAGATCATCAGCAAAACGTTCGAGAAACTGCAATTCCAGGGCGATATTTTGCGCTTGTCGCAACGCTTCCCGCGAAATATGTTCATCATCGAGCAACGCCGCCAATCGTATTTGCCTTTGCAACGACGCCCGCCGCAATGCGTTTAATAAATCGTTCAATCGCGTCTGATCGCCATTTTGTAAAGCGTTCTCTGCCGCTTCGCGCGCATCGAGTTGTTCTTCGAGAAACGACACCGATAACCTACCCTGCGCCAAATCGGCGCCGTGAATCTGTAACAGATGCCGCACGCGAGATACCGGATTTTTCAGCACGTGATACGCTTCGTTGATAAGCGCCGATTCGTTGATTGCTCGACGTTTGCTTTCTTCATCGGCAAACGCAGTTTGATCAGGGTGCGCTATCGTTTGAGCGCGATGATAAGCGGCAGTCAATGCCTCGCGTTCTACCGTATAGCGACGCGGCAAGCTAAACAGCGCGTAATAATCACGCATGATAATTACGAACCCAATAATCAATAATTAGTTTATCTAAACCGTAAAGGATTCACCGCAACCGCATTGCGCTCGAACATTGGGATTCTCAAATTTGAAGCCTTCGCTCAATCCTTCTCGGATATAGTCGAGCCGCGTACCGTCGAGATACAGCAAACTTTTTTTATCGACGACGACCAAAACACCGTCACTATCGAATTGCACGTCTTCGGGGTGAATTTCATCCGCGTATTCGATTTTATACGCCAGCCCCGAACATCCCGAAGTTTTGACACCGAGCCGCAAACCGATTCCTTTTCCGCGTTTGCTCAAACTAGTTTGAATATGCTTTACCGCGCTGGGAGTCAACCGAATTGCCATGATTCGCTCTCCTATTCAAAACCTATTATACCGTAGTTTTTTCTGGCAAACACACAGGCGCTTCGGCAGTATCGTTCTCGCCATCTTGCGCTTTATCTCGCTTGGCTTTGTAATCGGCGATTGCCGCTTTGATCGCGTCTTCAGCCAAAACCGAGCAATGGATTTTTACCGGCGGCAAAGCCAGCTCTTCAGCGATCTCGCTGTTTTTGATTTGCAGCGCTTCGTCAAGCGTCCTGCCTTTGATCCACTCGGTGACCAACGACGACGACGCGATCGCCGAACCGCAACCGTAAGTTTTAAAACGCGCGTCTTCGATGATGCCACCCTTGCCGACTTTGATTTGTAACTTCATTACATCACCACACGCCGGCGCACCAACCATGCCCGTGCCAACATCTTCATTTTTGTTGTCGAACGATCCCACGTTGCGTGGATTATGGTAATGATCGAGAACTTTTTCACTGTAAGACATCATGTCGCCTCTTGAAGGTCAATGCGCCACCCATTGCATTTGCTTGAGATCGACGTGGTCGCAATACATTTCCCACAACGGAGAAAGTTCACGCAAACGGTTGACACTTTTTTTGACCAAGTCAATTGCGTAATCGATTTCTTCTTCGGTTGTGAAACGCCCGACCGAAAAACGGATCGAACTGTGCGCCAATTCATCGTCGCGCCCGAGCGCGCGTAACACATATGAAGGCTCGAGTGACGCCGATGTACACGCCGATCCAGAAGAAACCGCGATGTCTTTCAACGCCATGATCAAACTTTCACCTTCGATAAAATTAAAGCTCATATTGAGATTATTGCATACTCGGCGCTCTAGCGAACCATTGACATAAACTTCTTCAATACCGCGCAAGCCATTCAGTAAACGGTTGCGTAACATTGCAAGACGTGGAACTTCGCTTTCCATTTCCAGTCCGGCGATTCGATACGCCTCGCCCATGCCAACGATTTGGTGCGTTGGCAACGTGCCGGAACGCATTCCGCGCTCGTGACCACCGCCGTGTATCTGCGCTTCGATACGTACGCGCGGTTTGCGGCGCACGAACAACGCGCCAATACCTTTTGGACCATAAATCTTATGCGCGGACAATGACATTAAGTCGACATTCAATCGCGTAAGGTCTATCGGCAACTTGCCGACAGCCTGTGCCGCATCAACATGAAATACAATGCCTCGTTCCTTACATATTTCACCGAACACCGGAATGTCTTGGATGACGCCGATTTCGTTATTGACATACATCATCGACACCAGAATTGTATCTTCACGTAGCGCGTCAAGAAACACCCGCGAATCAACGATACCTTCTTCATCCACATCGAGATATGTAACCTCGAACCCCTGTCGTTCTAGCTCGCGCATGGTATCGAGCGTCGCTTTGTGCTCAGTGCGCACGGTCACCAGATGTTTACCTTTACTCTGGTAAAAGCGCGCCGCGCCTTTGATGGCAAGATTATTAGCTTCGGTCGCGCCTGAGGTCCAAATGATCTCTCTAGGGTCACAGCCGAGCAAATTGGCGACTTGCCGCCGCGCTTCATCCACCGCTTCTTCCGCTTCCCAACCGTAGGCATGGGAACGTGAAGCGGGGTTACCGAACTTCTCGGTCAAATAAGGAATCATTTTTTCGACAACGCGCGGATCGATTGGCGTGGTCGCCGCATAGTCGAGATATATCGGTAATTTCATCATAACATCCAATTTCTCATACACCGACCATTATACGCCGGCGCCAAAACTCCTTTGTAAACCGTTCAGATTAACGTTGGTTCACGAATGGCGCTCAAATCTTGCACGGCGATCGGCGGTTGTTCTCTAGCGCGACGGTTGAATTTATTCTGGTGCGAGACGACCAGTTGTTCCAATGTCACAGAATCCATGAATTTGAAAATATGCGCCGTCAATCCGGTCCAAAGATCATGCGTCATACAATGTTCTTGCTCATGTTGGCAATTACCACGCCCGCCGCAACGAGTTGCGTCTATCGGCTCATCGACCGCAAAGATGATGTCAGCAACCGAAACTTGGGACAAGGGTTTAGCCAGGTTGTACCCGCCTCCCGGACCACGCACGCTTTCAACCAAGCCACAGCGGCGTAATTTACCGAAAAGCTGTTCGAGATAAGATAAGGAAATATTTTGGCGAACCGAAATCGCAGCCAGAGTAACAGGGCTTCTCGCGCCATGCAACGCGACATCCAAAACGGCGGTTACTGCAAAACGTCCCTTAGTGGTTAAACGCATAACTGTTCTCCTAATCAAGGGTTAAACAGGACTCCACTCCACAGAAATGGGCAGGTGTAAAAAAATCACGTCATTGAACAGTATAATAACCCGCTAATTTAGTCAAGTAAATTCCTGCCCATTACGAAACATGCCGCAAATTATTCCAACATTTTATTCAAGGATTCTGAATCAATCGGCTCTTTTCCGCTGTTTTCTGTCGTTTCGCAATCAATACCATGTTTGGACAATGCTTTTAACATGGAGGCGACGCGCTCTTCCGTTTGGGCGACATGCGCCACCAAATGGTGCAACGCACTCACCATCGGATCGTTCATATCGTTGGATACGGCATAGGCGGAAAAACCGATTTTTTCACTCTGTTTCTTATGTTTTTTGCTATCCTCTAGTGACAGGATTCGCGCCGGAATGCCGACTGCCGTCGCGCCTGCCGGAACTTCACGCACGACCACTGCGTTAGAACCTATCTTTGCGCCGTCGCCAACAAAGATGGGACCTAACACCTTCGCGCCGGCGCCGATTACCACACCCTTACCCAATGTGGGATGTCGTTTACCCTTATTCCAAGAAGTGCCACCTAGCGTAA
The DNA here is from genome assembly GCA_031270015.1 of Burkholderiales bacterium. Lineage (GTDB taxonomy): Bacteria > Pseudomonadota > Gammaproteobacteria > Burkholderiales > Casimicrobiaceae > UBA931. The sequence goes on from JAISYH010000055.1 coordinate 31,088, forward strand.
CACCGTGATAAAGCGTACAGTCATCGCCAATTTCCGCTGTTTCGCCGATCACCACGCCCATTCCGTGATCTATGAATACACGACGACCAATCGTTGCGCCCGGATGAATTTCGATACCGGTCATCCAGCGCATGATCGCCGAAAGCCAACGCGCTAACCAGCGCAGCCCAACGCGCCAACACGGGCTGACCAGAAGACGATGGATCAGCAGTACGTGAAAACCTGGATAACAAGTCAGAATCTCCCAAGTAGTACGCGCCGCCGGATCGCGTTCAAAAATAACGGCAATATCTTCTCGAATTCGTTGGAACATGGGTATGCCTTTTTATTTTGCAACAAAGTGTCCAGATTTTCCACCCGATTTTTCTAATAGACGGATATCGGTGATGCGCATCGCTTTGTCTGCCGCCTTACACATATCGTAGATCGTCAAAAGACCGACACTCGCCGCCGTCAACGTTTCCATTTCCACGCCGGTGCGCGACAACGTTTCCACGGTGGTTTCGATCATTATGGCAGACGCTTTTTCGTCTATCGAAAATTCGACGGCGACCCTCGTCAACAACAACGGATGACACAACGGGATGAGCGTCGCCGTTTGTTTAGCCGCCTGAATCGCCGCGATACGCGCCACACCCAGCACATCGCCTTTTTTGGCGTTACCCGACAAAATTAGCTGCAGTGTCTCCTCTTTCATGGCAATGCGTCCGGCAGCGCGCGCCACGCGCCACGTTACCTCTTTGTCGGCGACATCTACCATGTGCGCTTGTCCCTCCGCGTCGAAATGCGTCAATGGATTCGTGTTACTCATAAACGATTTACCTTGATTGCTTACAGCGTCAACATGTCCTTATAATAACAATGCTGGAAACGACATCTCCACGTATGATACACATTGTGCGCATCTTAGCATTATTCATAATGGCGCGTGCAGATAAAAGTCGTTTGCCATTATGATGAGAGTACTATGCTTAATTGTTTTTTTCGGGTGTTTGATCGCAGACTTTGTTTCGTCGCGCTGCTCTCTTGCGCATTGATGTCTACACCTTGCGCCTATGCGCAGCAAAACTACCAATTGCCAGAACTTGGCGACGCTTCGCAAGAAGCGTTATCGCCATTTCAAGAACGCAAATTGGGGGAAGCGATCATGCGCGATTTACGCGCCGAAGGCGTTTACATGAACGACCCCGAAATCAACGACTACCTCGATGCGCTCGGACATAAACTCGTTTCCGCGACCGGTGATACGTGGCAAGAGTTCGAATTTTTCGCCGTCAATGACCCTACGGTAAATGCCTTTGCGTTGCCCGGCGGTTTTATTGGCGTCAATACCGGATTGATCCTGTTGACGCAAAATGAATCCGAACTCGCCAGTGTACTGGCGCACGAAATCACTCATGTCACGCAAAACCATATCGCCCGCATGATGAGCGGACAAAAAGATACATTACTGATCTCGCTCGCCGCGCTCGCCGCGGCAATCGCTGCCGCCCATTCCAATTCGTCGTCCAGTGGACAAATGGTGGGCGCCGCCGTTGCCGGTGCGCAAGCACTGGCATTACAATCGCAAATCAATTATACGCGCGAACACGAATATGAGGCCGACCGCATCGGATTCCAGCGTTTACGCGCCGCCGGTTTCGATGTCAACGCTTCGGCGACATTCATGGAGAAAATGTTGCGCTCGAATCGTTTTAATGATGGTACTGCGCCCTCGTATTTGCGCACGCACCCGATCACTACCGAACGAATTGCCGAAGCGCAAGCACGCGCCGAAGGCGTACCCTATAAGCAAGTAATCGATAATATTGATTTCCATTTCGTGCGTGCGCTTTTGTATAGCTATCAAGGTAGTAGCAAAGACGCGGTCGCTCATTTCGAAGAAGCGTTGCGCGAACGGAAATTTAATAACGAAATCGCCACACATTACGGATTGGCGGCGGCGTTGCTGCGCGCAAAAAACTACGCGCGCGCCAAAGAAGAAATTGCTTGGCTTGATAAAAACATACAGCATCCGATGATCGACGCAATCGCCGGACACATCATGATGGAAAGCGGCGACCTTGATGGCGCGATTCGGCGTTTTGCCAATGCATTGCAACGTTATCCCAATAAAAAACAGCTCGTTTACGACTATCCCGACGCGTTGATGCGTGCCAACCGCGCGCAAGATGCCGCCGACTTCCTCGAAAAATCGTTGATCCGTTTTCCTAACGACGGAAGGCTCAACGAAAAAGCCGCCCGTGCTTACGCGCAACTCAAGCATCCATTCAAAGAGCATCGACATCTCGGTGAATATTACGTATGGCTCGGCGCATATCCAGCGGCAATCGAACAATTCGAAATAGCGCTGAAAAGCAAAAACGCCAGTTTTCAGGAACTGTCCGTCGTCGAGATACGTTTACAGGCGGTAAAATTGGAGCTTGCCGAAACGAAAAAACCAGCCGATAAATCTACGGAATAAGTTATGCGTAAAATTTGAATATTCTTTTTTTCTGCATAGCCTTACATATTGATATATTTTATTATATATTTCGATATGGGGATGACCGCTCAATACTCTTCAAGTCAAGGAACACAAATGCAAAAACTCGTATTTTTTATTTGTAATTTGTATTAACGTTTTTTCATCGACTTTACCTAAAACGAAGACATCCGCACCGGGCGTATTTCCTCGAATATTCTGACGAGTACTGTATGTTCATTACTGAGTGTCGGAAAAAGAGAAACTTTCAGAAGGCGAACGGTAATGAATATTCCGCAAATCAAATTAAACGATGGGAACACCATTCCTCAATTGGGTTTGGGAATGTGGCGAGTAGACGATGACGACGCAGCAAACGTAATATTAAAAGCATTGGAGATCGGCTATCGTTCTATCGACACGGCGGCGATTTATAAAAACGAGAAAGGCATCGGACGCGCGCTGGCGCGCGCGTCGTTGCCACGTTCCGAGCTTTTCATTACGACGAAACTGTGGAATAGCGAACATGGTAATGCCGCCCTTGCGCTACGCGAAAGCCTTGACCGTTTAGGCTTAGCGTATGTTGATCTTTACTTGATACATTGGCCCGCGCCACAACAAAATCGTTATGTCGAAACATGGCGACAAATGATCGAATTACAGCGCAGCGGACTGACACGTTCGATCGGTGTCTCCAATTTTACCGAAGCGCATTTGAAACGGCTGTTTGAGGAAACCAATGTCGCGCCTGTCCTTAATCAAATCGAACTGCACCCGACGTTTCAACAAAAAGCAATACGCAAATTTCACGTGACTCACGAAATAGTTACCGAATCATGGCGTCCATTGGGGCAAGGTAAAGACTTGAAACTTCCAGTCGTCCAGGAATTGGCGGCACGTTACAGTAAAACGCCCGCGCAGATCGTGTTGCGCTGGCACGTACAAAATGATTTGATCGTGATCCCCAAATCTGTCACGCTAGAACGTATACGTGAGAATAGCGCGATTTTCGATTTTGTGTTGACCGACGACGAGATGAAAAAACTAGCCGCGCTCGACGCCAACGAACGAATGGGACCCGATCCCGATGTGTTTTCGATGCTTTAAGCGCGATCGGTTTTGAAAGAAGATATTCAAAATCATGATATTATCTATTTTATATATCAAACTCAACGTTCAACGGAACATGGTCGACGTATTTTATCCATTCACCAGCTTCATCAATCTTGATGTTTTTTAGTTTTTTGTATATATCGCCCGAAACGAAGCCATAATCGATATGGTAACGTTTTTGAAAATCTCCATACCGAAAAAAGGTAGAGTGTTGTTCTTCACCATGTCCGCAATTAAAATATTGATGATACGCACTATAAATTACTTTTTCTGCCAACCTGTTTACTACATCTGTATGGCTTCTACTTTTATGCTTATAATCCCAAATCTTATTGCTGTTAAAATCACCTATTAAAACTACAGTTTTATTTAATAAATTTGCGTAATATTCGATTGCCAACCAAATTTGTTCTATATATTTCGTTTTATGGTTTTTATTTTCTTTGCTATCCTTTGTCCATATAGCAAAAATAATGAAACTTATTTCGTTCTTTTTGACGGAAAAAGGCAATATATATCGAAATTCCTTATTAAATTCTTTCAACAAATCAAGTTTCCAACCGGAAAATGTAAAGATGCCTATTCCCCTCTTCTTTCGGTTATCTCCATACCAATGGGCATCATCGTGATTTTCTATTAATTGTTCAATCCCCGATTCATGTTCTGGAATAATTAAAATACCAGGGCGATACTCTAAAATATTTTTGCTTTTTTCCTAAAAGCTCCCTGACAATTCCATGAAATCAATTTCACATGATTGCGTTCCAGTTGACAAGAATATTTTTCATTAATCAAAAAATTGTCGCGCATTATGAAATAGTCGCATCCACGGTGTTTCATCCTGCCACTCTTTGGGACACCACGACATTTGCGTGGCGCGAAAGGTACGTTCAGGATGTGGCATCATGATCGTGAAACGACCATCTTGCGAAGTAAGGGCAGTTGCGCCCTCTTGGGATCCGTTCGGATTGTATGGGTAACGCTCGGTTGCCCGCCCATAATGATCGACATAGCGCATCGCAATGTGTTTTTGCGCAGCATCTTGTTGCGCGTCATCGGTAAATTCGATGCGCCCCTCCCCATGCGAAACGACGATCGGCAAACGGCTGCCAGCCATTCCTTGCAACAATAATGATGGTGAATCGACGATTTCTACCAATGATAAACGCGCTTCGAATTGTTCACTGGCGTTACGTACAAAATTGGGAAAATACGCCGCACCCGGAATGATGCCGCGCAACTGACTCATCATCTGACAACCGTTACACACACCCAATACCAGTATATCGTTACGCGCGAAGAACGCGGAAAACTGTTCCAAAAGTCGATCATTGAATAATATTGATTTTGCCCATCCCCCGCCAGCGCCAAGCACATCACCGTATGAAAAACCGCCACAAATCGCCAACATTTGAAAATCGCGCAAGAAGAAACGCCCCGCAGACAAATCGCTCATATGCACGTCGAACGAATCGAAACCGGCCTTATGGAAAGCCGCCGCCATTTCTATCTGACTGTTGACGCCTTGTTCGCGCAGTATCGCGATTTTCGGTTTTACGCCGGTCACAATCAATGGCGCGGTATGTTCAAACGTAATATTTGCGTGTAGTCCCGGATCGTTTTCATCACGTAACGCATCCGCCGTATGTTCAGCACAGATCGGATGATCGCGCAAAGTTTGCATCGCCAGTGATGTCGATGACCATAACACCTGCAAATCGACGCGTTTTTCGTCGATCAGTATATCGTCACCAAAACGCACACGAATTCTCGCTACGCCGCCTTGCATAGGAAAACCGATATCATGGATTGCCGTCGAAGGAAAACCTATTTGTTCCGCCGCCACGCGAATCGATTCGATATCGTTAGCGCGCACTTGAATCACTGTGCCCAGTTCTTCGGCAAAGCATATATCGAATGGAGAAGATGTTTCATCATTAGGTAAAAGAATATCGAGACCAGCATGCGCGGCAAACGCCATTTCCAATAAAGTAATCAAAATACCGCCATCGCTGATATCGTGATACGCCAAAATTTTGTCGCGGCAGCGATCAATCAGCTTCAGGAATGACAATAATCGTTGGGGATCATCTAAATTGGGCGCTTCATTTCCTACTTGCCGATAAACTTGCGTTAATGCCGAACCGCCTAGACGGCGCTGTCCATTTGCGATATCCAACCAGAGTAGATGCGTTTCGCCCACGTCAAAAATAAGTTCAGGTGTCAGCGACTTTCGCGCATCATTGACTTGCGAGAATGCGGTGACGATCAACGATACCGGCGCGATGATATTATTTGCTTTTCCATGTTTGTCGCGCCACGCGGTACGCATCGACATCGAGTCTTTGCCGACTGGAATGGAAATCCCCAAGTCAATGCAAATTTTCGATACCTCTTTTACGGTCGAGTATAATGCAGCGTCTTCGCCACCCTGTCCAGCCGCCGCCATCCAATTCGCCGATAGTTTGACTTTTGACCAGTCGGAGACATCCGCTGCCGCAAGATTGGTCAGAGCTTCGGCAACCGCCATACGCCCAGAAGCAGGAGCGTCGATCATTGCCAACGGCGTTTTTTCGCCAATCGCCATCGCCTCGCCGTGATGATTTTGAAAATCGGCGAGCGTCACTGCGCAATCGGCGACCGGCACTTGCCAAGGTCCAACCATCGGATCGCGCGCAACCAGTCCGCCGACGGTACGGTCGCCAATCGTGATCAAAAAAGTTTTATCGGCGACCGCCGGAAACTGTAATACGCGTGTCAACGCGTCGCGCACCATAATATCGGTCAATTGTAATGTCTGCACTGTTTTCGATTGGCGCGCCACATTACGCAACATGCGCGGCGGTTTACCGAGTATCAGATCGAGCGGCACATCAACCGGCGCGTTGTCAAAATAACTGTCTTCAATTTTTAAATGACCGTCGGAGGTTGCTTTACCAATGATATTGAACGGACAGCGTTCACGTTCGCATAATGCGCGAAACGTTGGAAGATTTTCCGGCGTAATCGCCAATACATAACGTTCCTGTGATTCGTTGCTCCATAACTCACGCGGTGTCATTCCGGGTTCTTCAGATGGCACAGCGCGCAACTCAATCAATCCACCCGCGCCCGCGTCGTGAATCAATTCAGGTAACGCGTTGGAAATACCTCCCGCGCCTACGTCGTGAATCGACAAAATAGGATTATCATCGCCCAATTGCCAACAACGGTCGATCACTTCCTGTGCTCGCCGCTGTATTTCAGGATTACCGCGTTGCACCGAATCAAAATCCAAATCGGCACGATTTTCCCCGCTTGCCATTGAAGATGCCGCGCCACCGCCCAAACCGATCAAAAATCCGGGTCCACCGATTTGAATCAATAGCGTCCCTTCCGGTAATGGTTTCTTCTTCACCTGCGTGGCGTCGATCATTCCCATGCCACCGGCGATCATAATCGGTTTGTGATAGCCATAGTCAATATTATCTATTTGTGTTTCCAGAGTGCGGAAATAGCCAATAATACACGGACGCCCAAATTCATTGTTAAACGCCGACGCCCCCAACGGCGCATCGACCATGATCGTCAACGGTGAGACGATACGCTCCGGTTTTGCCAGCGCGTCTTCCCAAGGTTGTGGTAATTGCGGAATGCGTAAATGCGATACGCTAAATCCCACCAACCCCGCCTTGGGTTTGCCGCCCGTACCCGTCGCGCCTTCATCGCGAATTTCACCGCCCGATCCAGTCGCCGCACCCGGAAAAGGCGCAATTGCCGTTGGGTGATTGTGCGTTTCAACTTTCATCAAGGTATGGGTCAAACAATGATGAATGGCGTAATGGCAGCCCGCGTCGGGATAAAAACGCGCCGCTTCGCGTCCTTCCATGATTGCCGAATTATCCGAATAAGCGACGACCGTACCCTGCGGATGCGCCTGGTGCGTCGCGCGTATCATTGCAAATAATGATTGCGTTTGTGGTTCACCATCGATGATCCATTGCGCGTTGAAAATCTTATGGCGACAGTGTTCGGAATTAGCTTGCGCGAACATCGTCAATTCGACATCGGTCGGGTCACGTCGTAATTCACGGTAGCGTGCTTCGAGGTAATCTATTTCATCGTCGGCTAACGCCAAACCCAGCGATGAATTTGCCGCTTCGAGCGCAGCGCGTCCCTTTTCAAGCAATGGGATGGTCACCATCGGCTTCGGCGTTTCGTGCGCGAAAATACATTCGATCTCGTCGAAACCGTTCAATACCGATTCGACCATGCGATCATGTAATTCCGCTTGTACGATTTGCAACTGCTTGGACGGCAAAGACTTGCCATCACCAGTTGCGTATTGGTAAACCACGCCACGCTCGATACGTCGTACCATAGTCAACCCACATTGATGCGCAATGTCAGTTGCTTTGGACGACCACGGCGATACCGTACCCAGTCTCGGCACGATGATGAATTGCCCCGTCCAATTCGTTTCTTGTTCTTCTCGATCCTGCGAGCCGTATTCCAGCAATTGCCATAAGTGCCGTTCTTCGATGGGATTGAGTTTGGCATCCAACTCCGCGAAATGCCAATAACGCGCCGCAAGCCGCGCCAGCGATACGCCGCGCGACTGCAATCGATCCGACACGCGCGACATCTGAAACATTGAAAGAGCGTTTCGTCCGCGTAATTTGAGAATACGATTCATGAATGCTCCCGATAATGGAGGGGAATATTATAGTCTATCTCGGAGGAACGGCGTCATGGCTCGTCCACAGTGTGTTTGCGTGGAATTTACGCGTAGACACGGCAGCCAGATAACAAGTAGTAGTTGTATTTTAATGTTTCCTCGTCGGCACGGATTTCCAACGGTAAATAATTGCGGGGGTATCGTCGCAACGCCTTCCGCAACCGCCGCAACTTCCGCCACCACAAGTCGATACAGAAACGATTGGCGCGATAGGTTTTTGCTCGATGACGCAGCCTTTACGCACCCAATGTGCCAGCATCGGTTGCACGGCGCTTAGCGGCATATCGAAATGCCGCGCAAGATCCGTTAACGACGCTTGCTGTTTTTCTTTAAGATAATCTCGCAATTCAAGAAGAATCATTGGCAATTTTCCCTCAACAGCAATGTCCGTCGGAGGGCGATTGCGGCGATGGCAACTTGATGTTTCTCTGTGACAACCCAAAGAAACGCAGAACGAAAAAGAGTCCAACCAATGCTGCCGCCAAACCGACCAACCATACGCTGGCGCTTACCGATGCCGTACCAAGCAATGATAACTGATAATACGCGGTCGAACAGACCCACGCCAGTACGAAGGTCCACACCGCTACCGTCGCCGCCCATTTGCCGCCCGCCTCTCGATATATTGCGCCCAGCGCTGCCGCGCACGGTGTATACAGCAAAATGAATATCAAAAATGCGATGACCGCGCCAGTAGAACCAAACGCCAGATGAATCTGACCAACCGCCGCCGGAGATACTTCTTGATCTTCGCTTACGCTTTCGACGTCACCCAATGTCGAAGTAATTCCCAGCGGATCAGTAACGCTGGAAAGCAGATCGCCCAAATTTGCCGGAATCGTCGCGAACGCTTCTTTGATGCCTTCCAACGGCTGATACCCCCCTTCTTCACTGCTGCCGTCGTCCTCTTCACCCATTTGCTCATAAAGCGCGTTGAGCGTACCGATGACCGCTTCTTTGGCGAAGATACCAGTGAAAATACCGACCGTTGCGGGCCAGTTCCTTTCTTCGATACCCATCGGGGTAAACAGCGGCGTGATTGCTTTGCCGACATTCGACAACACCGATTTATCGGTATTTTCGTTGTTGAAACTGCCATCCGTACCAAGCGAATTGAAGAAACTCAGTACCATCACCATCAACACGATGACCTTCCCGGCACGGATAATGAACATTTTCAGACGCTCCCACGTCAGCAACAACATATTGCGTAACGTCGGCATCCGATACGGAGGTAGTTCCATGATGAATGGCGTAATCGCGCCAGGCAACAGAGTATGTTTCAACACCAACCCGGTCAGAATGGCAATAGCGATGCCACCAAGATACAAACCAAATACGATGTTTTGCCCATTGGTCGGAAAGAAAATCGCCACCAGTAGTGCGTAAACTGGCAGACGCGCACCACACGACATATAAGGAATCATCATGATCGACATCAGCCGATCGCGTGTACTCTCCAGCGTGCGCGTTCCCATGATCGCTGGAACGTTGCAACCGAAACCAACCAACATGGGCACGAACGCTTTGCCGGGCAAACCTATTGAACGCATACCGCGATCGACGACCATCGCCGCGCGCGCCAAGTAACCGGAATCCTCCATGAAAGACAAGCATAAAAACATCGCCGCAATCACCGGGACAAATGTCGAAACCGTTTGAATACCGCCGCCCAAACCATTGGCCAATATTGCAATCAGCCAATCTGGCGCATCGATGGCATTCAGCAAATGGCCTATTCCATCGACCAACAACGTGCCGAATAAAATATCGAAGAAATCGATAAACGCCGAACCCGCATTGATCGCCAATAAAAACATAAGATACATCGCCGCCAGAAACACCGGGATGCCGGTAATTCTTCCCAACGCAAAACGGTCGAGGAACGCCGTCAATGATTTGCTGGCTTCGCGGGGACGATGAATCACGTCACGGCACAAAGCGTCTATCGCATCGTAGCGCGCGCTCGCCAGCGCAATATCGATTTCGCCATTACCCCATGATGCGGTGGTATCGCGGCATGCCTGAACCTCTTTGCGCGTTTCGTCGTCAAAATGAACATCGTTTTCCGGTAACAACAACGCATCGAATAATTGCCAGCGCGACATCCGATGTAACGCGCTACCTATCGGCAAATTTCGCAAAAACTGTGTCAACATTTGCTCTTGTTTATCGCCAATGGTCGGAATCTGCGGTTGCGGGCGCTGTTTTTCCAGCGCAGCTTGATGAACCGCGTCGCGCAGTTGCTGCAACCCTTCCCCGCGACTTGCCGAAATGCCGATCACCGGACAACCGAGCCGCTTTTGCAATAATTCAATATCGATCTCCTCGCCATTATTATGCACAGCGTCGATCATATTGAGCGCAACCACCATTGGCTGACCGAGATCCAATAATTGAAAAGTCAAATAAAGATTACGTTGTAAATTCGTCGCGTCAACAATATTGATCAGTAAGGTATTTTTTTCATTGAGGATAAAATTGCGGGCGATCATTTCGTCCTGCGAAATATCCGACGACGAACTTTCGATTGCATACGTACCGGGAAGATCGACGACCTCAACACGTAGGCGATCATCACGTCCGGTACGTTTCTCTTGAAGTTTTTTGCATACGCATCCTTCGGAGCAATGATGATGGTGATGATAATGTCCCGATTTACGATCCACCGTCACGCCGGGCCAATTGCCGGTACGCTGCCGCGAACCTGTCAGCGCGTTGAATAAAGTGGTTTTGCCGCTGTTGGGATTGCCGATCAGCGCGATTTGATAAGTCGGCGCGCTCATCCTTGACACACCTCCACCGCAATCGCCGCTGCTTCCGCTTTCCGCAAACAAAGATGAAAACCGCGCATTTCGATTTCTATCGGATCGCCCAACGGCGCCACACGCACCACACGCAAATAACAGCCCGGCGTAATCCCCATCGCCAATAATTTGCGGCGGAATGGTGTCGCGCTATCGGTCAGTCTGGTAACCAACGCTTGTTGACTGAACGGTAAACAATCAAGAGTCGTGACTGGCATAAGGCTTCTTTTTGCTTCACAGATAATGAGAATTGATCTCGATTATAAAGAGCAATGAATAAAAATCAAGAAATTCTTGTGATTGGAAGCATAAGTTCCTCCGACCTTTTCAGGACAAACAGGTAAAACACCCCAGTTCATTACTGGTATCCAATGATCGGTTGATGATCCGTTTGCAGTAACCGACTACAAGGTATCGACGTCTCCCGGGGTCTTGCAGCCTTCCAGAAGTTGATCCAGTTGTTCTTCGTTCAGTTTCATGTCATCCGCTCTTCCTCGGCTTACGCCTTCTGTTTAACAGCATGACACAGTTTAGGTTACAGACCCAAATCAGTATTATCCATATCTTCCAAAAGCTTTTTGATATCTTCTTTCCAGGTTATCCAAGATCGAACAGTATGTTCAGGTGCACCTGCATATGTGAACGCATTCGGAAACTCTTTTTTTAGCCCACGCCACGGAAGGCTAGGATCCCTATACACATCTTCCTTGGCATATATCTTTATTTGTTTTCCAAGATATATGCCTGGGGGCGTCACATGTCCTTTAAAAACAAAAAAACGTTTCCAGCTTTGCTTGTAGTCTGAAGGCATAATCCATAATCTGATAGCTTCTTTATAAAAAGGCTTTTTGTGCCAAACGCCTTCTCGGTCTTTCCACTCATAGTCAACATCATGATCGCCAACGATGTATAAATAAATCCCTTTCGGACCGCTATATTCCATATTTTCATAGTGCCACTCAGGAATCTCCCCCTGTTTTTTTTCAACAACTCGCCAATTCTTCGGTATTCCAGCTTCTATCTTATCGACAAATGGCTTTAACTTCTCATAATCATCACTTGCCATAACAATGTCAACAATAAAGAAACTGAATATCGCAGCCAACAGTACATTTCTGATCTGATGTTTCATCTTTACTTTATAGTTTAATATGGTTTTCCAAATCGACCTCCCGGCGCACCGGGATACTCTAGCCCGGCGCTCTCGACTGCATCTTTAACTGCATTATGGCAATCATTGACAAAAGGAAACCACATACCGTTATTTTGGTTTTCTCTCATAAAATCCATAATCTCTTTCTCTTTGCCTGCGCTGCCTTCTACAGGATTGCAATGACCGCCGTCTTTTGGTCGTCGCTATCCAAGCAGGTGTAGCGTTGTAGCCCCGGTTCTTCCACTTCCGACGCTTTCAAGACCATCTTTGTTACTCCACGATCCAATCTTTAAACAGGGGAACAGTAACCCATAACGCCATAGCAAGCAAGACTATGTCAAGGTTCTTTGGGGTGTTCTTTACTTGCCCGACGACGATAGATGAAGTGGACGATTTCATTTGGCACGATAAGCGGCGAAGTAGATAGGCAAGAGTCACTAGAACGGAGAAATCGGCACTTAATTACACTTTTTAGGGGATGCTTTTGTTGGACCAACTACACAATATATCTCGCCCTCTTTTTGAGGCACCAAAACAATAACCTGTCCATCTCGACCTCCTTTCATAACCAAAGCATTTGAATCTACGATTTGGATATAGTCTGGTTTTGGCTTAAGGTCAGCGAATATTCGAGCCTTATCATCTCCAGTTAAAATTGATTTTATTAACTCGCTTTTTTTATCATTTGCGGTCAAAGAAATTAA
>JAISYH010000046.1 GCA_031270015.1 Burkholderiales bacterium
CCGCCTGCATCGTAGGTGAAGACGGCGCGGGTGAGGTTGCGGTCGCCAACGGCGGTGATTTTGCCTTCGTCACCGTAGGTCGCCCATGCGCCTTGGTTGTCGCTCCAGCGGTAGCCAACTGCGGTCTTTTGAATGCGGTATTTGGTTTCTAAAAACCAGGCTTCGCCATTCCTTTCGTAAATCGCGCCTGCGCGATCTATGGCTTTGACGCTGTTGTCCAGATCGTCGTAAGTGAATTTGAGATCCGCCCATTCGGAAGTCAGGTACCAGCGACTGTTGGTCCATTCTCGCTTGGCTATGATATAACCTCCCATCACTTTGACTTTCAAATCTTCATTGGTCTCAATGTATTCGCCATTGGGTAAGGCAATGCGGTGGCTCGGATAGGCATGAACTATGGGGGTGTGGAGTACGAAAAAGAGGAGGAGGAGAAGCGATGCCGTTGTGAAATGCGTTTTGATCATGGGTAGCAAAGAATTCATTGGTAGAAATAGATTTGGCGTTATCAGGTTGTTATTTATAACATAAATATGCAAATCAAGATAATTTTATTATCCGCAATATGCCCCATAGCGCCGCGATTAGCAACGGTTGGTGGAGCATGTAAATCCATAAGCTGTGTTTTCCCGACCACGCCAATATACGAATAAGCGTGTAATCGCGTATCGCCGATACAGTTGAATCGGCTTTGTGAAATCCAAACCCCGACATTTGAAAAGCAATACCGAGCAGCACGATACCGAACCAAGGGAAGAGCGGCACGAAATCTTCGGTACGTGGCAGCGTAGTGACGAAGCCGATCCACGATAGCGGTTTTGGATCGAATACGGGGTGAGTGAAAATCACGCCAACGGTGATGATCAAGATTCCGACGATGAGCGCGATTTTCGGAAAACGAAGAACGGACTGCGCAAGAATAGTCATGAACGCAATGGCGTGAAGAATACCAAAGTAAATAAATGATTGCGGAAAAGCCAAATAGCTCGCTATGGAAACGATGAGCGCGCATACCGTGATTTTTAGGATACGTCGCCAAAACGCCTTTTTGCTTTGGTTCATTTGTCGCGCGATGACGAGGCTGATGCCGACGATGAACAGAAATGAGGAAACGATGGCGGCGCGGATAGCTTTCAGTACGGGGTCGTAATAGAAATTCGCTTGAATGACGCCAAACCAGTTCAAATCAAACGCGAAGTGGTAAGCGATCATCGCGCAAATTGCCAATCCCCGACAAACATCGAGCCAAAGATAGCGTGGATGAGGGGAGGGGGGCGTCATCAGCAGTATTTGCGCTATCGACAGTCATGCCGAACGAAAAACGCGCTAATGGATTTCCAATACATAAGCGCCGTTGGCGTCGGATTGTCCCAACATGGATAACAATCGCACGATTTCAGGAGGAGCGTTAGGACGCGGCGTGATTTTGAGGCGTCCTTTTGCGCCACTTTGTGTTGCGTCGGTGGACGAACTTCCGGAAAAGAAGCCTTCCAGTTGCAACGCGCCGCCTCGATTGCTAATATTACCCGATTGCCCTTGCTCGTCGGCATTGAAATTAAATGACACATCGCCGAGCGCAACGGGCGTATCGTATAAAGTAATATGCGCGTCGCTCCAGCTGCCTTTGATATTTCCGGTTTGTCTTTTTTCATTCAACGATAACAATGGCGAATCAACGACGAGACGACCGTCCAACGCCTGCACAACCGTATCTTTCGGGAAAAACGCGGAGAGCGTTACTGCCTGCGCGCTGAATCGTAAGCCCTCGATATCGATACCTCCTCGGCGGATCGTCAATACGGCGTCGATACCGTTAGACACGGCTTGTTGGCTTTCGAGATGCCAACGCGCCATACCGCGCAGCAATGCCGAAGGTTCGAAACGCCAGTGGATCGGTATCACGATGGTATCTGGCGCGCGCACCAACATTCCACTGCCTTTCCAGATCGTGCCGCTCGTTTGCGCCAGCCGCCATTCTTCGCGGGTGGCTTTGGCGAGATTGCTATCCAATACGGACGCGGGAATCGAGACGATGAATACGGCGGCGAGAATGATCAGAATGATGAGAATTTTAATAAAAGTACGCATAATCAAGAAGCGTTGGGGCGAGTCAATAATAGCTCGGCGCGTACCGAGCCGCCTTGCGATAAAGGTATCAACGTGGCGTCGATGACGTAAAAAGATTCTTCGCGTTGCAGTGCGTCGAGCAGGGATACCAAAGTCGAGAACGGTAGCGAAGAAAACGTGCAAGTGATTTGGTTGCCTTGCGCTTCGAGGTTGGCGACAATCGAGGCGACCGATAATCGCTCGGCAACACGCATGAACGCTATGCGCGTGTCGGAAGGCGTTTTCGGCGATGTTTGGCGCGCCAAGCCCGCCGCTTCTCGCCACTGTGCGCGAGCGATATCAAGTTCCGCTTGCGCGCGCGGTAAACGTGTATTGATTTCGTCGAGATGGCGGTTGATCGGTTGCCAGATCCAAAACCAGAATACGGCGAACGCGATCAGTACAGCGAGCGCAATCAACACACGGCGTTCACTCACCGAACGTTGCCGCCATCGTTGTGTTTGAAGTTTGAAAAAATTTTGGATAGATGTGTTCATGGCGCCGCGATCTCCTGCGCTTGAATACGTAATCGATAATTGGTCGCGTCGCCGCCGCTCAATACGAATAAACCAGCTTGTTTGAGCGCGGCTTCCGTTTTTTGCCGCAACATGGTATCGGAGATTTGCCATTCCAGTGTCCATGCGCCATCGGCATAGGCGGCATTGCGCAAAGCGTCTGGCGGTAACGCCGCTAACGAAGGCATCGCGCGCGCCAGCAAGGGCAGCGCGTCATCGGGCGCGGCAACGCCAGCGTCGTGGCGCAACCGCGCATAAGTACGCGCCCAGTCGCGCTGGATGGAAACGCTACTGTCAGACAAACCGGCTTCGCGGGCGAGTGTTTGCCAGCCGCGCTCGATACGCCATTGCTGCCAGAGCGCAACGCTCCAAGCGAAGCCGGTGGCAGCGATGTGCAATGCCAAAGCCGCAACAGTTAGCTTCAATGCCAATCGCCAGCGCGGGGAAGCCATCTTGCGTGGTGTTTCCACTGCGGGCAGTAAATTGATTGCTTGCTGGTAGTTTTCGGCATCGGCGCGACTCCAACGCCACGTTTTTCCGATTAAAAGAGTAGAAGAAAACGACGGTTGCCAGTTTTGTTTTAACATTTCAGAAGCGGGAATATCCAGTTGCAGCGTGGTCGGCGGCGGCGCGGCTTGTTTCAACGCCAGCGATAATTCGGTGGGCGGCGCGTCGGCAATTAACTCGACAGCAAAAGCGCTGCCATCATCACGGCGCACAAAACCTTTACCGTTTTCGGCGACGCAACAACGCCAACCTTTCGCGCTGGTCGCCGCCAAATCGGCTTCGGCGATGACCCGCGTAAACTTGTATGCGCGTAACGCGTCGAGCAGCGCGTTTTCGACGACGCGCGCCAAAACGCGATTGTTTTGCGAAGGAGACAAAACGAGACGCATCTGTTGAATCGGCATCGTTATCCGATCTTCCAGCGCCAAACGAATGGCGGCTTCCCGCCGCGTCGCATTCATTGGCGGAAGCGCCAACGACAAGCAATTTGCCAAAATCACGCTTAATACGGCTTCCCGCCGCTGGCTTGGCGGTAAGCGTGACAATACATCTTGCCCCTCGCGCGTGACGTTGCCGCGCACGTCATAAAGCGCCCACGCAAAAGCGCGAGCGGCGTCGGGCGGAGTATCGAAGTAAACGCGGAGCATTTCAGAAATCAGAGGTTAGGAATCAGGATTCAGAATCGCCAAAATTCGGAAAAGCGATTTATGTTTTTCTTGCAAAAGAATCTCGGCAGTGTTCATATTTTTCTTTCGACTACGAGTTACTTTTAACGGTATTTTTGACGATATCGCTCATTCTACCGTTTTCCAGATGATTGTTGGCGGTTGATCGTTGTTGCGGCGCAGCAACGCTTGCGCTTCGCTGCGGGCGTTGCCTTGTTGGGCGTGGACGGTAATCAGGAAAAAGCGGCTGTTGACCGACAACGCGCTTTCGTCCAACGCGCCGATAGTTTCGGGTAATACGCCGCGAAACTCGGCAATCGAACGGAACGGTTTTGTGTCGCGCAACGCGATGAGTCGGCTTATTTCGTCATTAGTGGCGTTGGGCAAGGCGGCTTTCAATGTCTCCGCTGCGCTGGTATTCACATTGAGCGGCGTCGGTATCGGCAGCGCAACGATGTGTGGCGCCAGTTTGCGCAACGCGGCGGCGGATAATTTGCTTTGCTCGATCAATTCGCCCGCGTCGAACAGTGGCGGAACGCTGGCAACGGTGAGCGATGGTCGCGCTTCGTCATTTTCGAATTTGCCCCTTTCCCGCACATCCTGAAAACGCGCCAAAATCGTGTTGACGGAAGCATCGTCGATATCGAGCGTTTTGGCGAGTTGGCGCAAACGGGCGCGTTCGGCGCGTCGCATCGACGAAGTTGGCAGCAGATTATTTAGATTTATTTTTCCTTGTAAATCAATGATTTGCCCTTTAATCGCGCCGTTTTCCAGCGGCGTGGGCGGCAGCGGGAACGCCCACGATTCGCGCAAATGGTCGATTTCGCCGCCACGTTGATCTTCGTATAACATCAAGCGCGCCCATTGCACGCCTGCCGAAGCCAGTGTTTTCGCCTGTGTGTAATCCCGTTTCGTTTCCACGCTCGACATCCACCGCGCTTCATCGGTAATCAGCGTCACGGCAACCGCCGCCGCCAATGCCGCCACCAGCATTGCCAAAATAATCGCCGCGCCACGCGCGGCAGTCGGTGATCGATTCATTGCAGTGCAAAAATCCTTTCCACGATTGCGCTGTTTCGCATCGCAATTCGCACGCGCATCGCCCGTGGCAACGCCGCCTCATCGGACGACGACCAGTTTTCGACCCATGAGTCGCTTTGTGTCAAATAATCGACGTGGAACAAAGTGACATCATCGAGCAGTCGATAGGTTTGCGGCACGGCGGACGGAACGTTATCAAAAGCAGGCCAATATTGGATATTGATATGCCCGTCGCGCCACTCATAGGCGATGCGTTGTCCTTGTTGCGTTCCCACCGCCGCAGGTAATCTCGTTGCCGCGCGCGCGAATTGTAAAGACAACCGTCCGCGCCCATCGTTCGTCGTTTGCCAAGCCGGTAATTTTCGATTGCCGTCCATCATCGGACGCGGCAGCGCTTGCCGCGCGTCGGCTTCGAAACGGGTGAAAAACTGTTCGAGCAGCCGCCAGTGCGCCGCTTCTTGCGACAAACGAAACTCGCTGTCGGTCATCGCACCTACCGCGCGGTAAGCCAAAACGGAAATGGTCGCGAAAATCATTAACGCGATCAAAACTTCCATCAGCGTGAAACCAGTGATTCGTTTCATCGAGTATTGGTTTTCTGCGCTACCAGCAGGGCGACGCCGATATAACTGTTCAATCGCGCCAATTCGTAATCCGGCGCGTCACGTTCGACCACGCGAATATCGACTCTGCGAAACGCCGGATTCGGCGTTTCGGTGACATTTTGCCGCCAGATGAACGCGATACCCGCTTGCGTCGCCGATCCGTTTTGTTCGCCCGACGGCGGCAACGTTGGCATCAGTTGCAATTCGGCAAGCCGGTTTTCTGCCGTCCACAACGCCAGCGTGCGCAGTTTCAATAGGTTGGCATGATCGGCGCTTTGATTGATCGCCCGCATTCCGGCAGTCAGCGCGACGGCGATGATCGTCAACGCGACAAGAATTTCGATCAATGTGAATCCGCGCGTTTTCATGAGGTTTCCGCCAGAGAGGTCGTGATTCTGCCTAAAGGATCGACGATGAACCGAATCCGCCAACCTTCGTTGCGCAGCTCGAACTGATACGGTTCGAAACGTCCCGAAGGCAGAATCGGCAGCACAGCATGGACATCGATTTCTTTACCGGCGTAGCTTTGCGGATAAAAGCGCAAGTGATCCGGCAGCTTGCGGGCGGCTAGCGGCGCGTCATCATCAATAACAAGCCAACGGGTATCACTGTTTTCGGGAAGCTGCAGAAATTGCCAGCCTTTGCCCTCAGGCAACGCGGCAAGCCCAAGCAACTCATGGTGATAACGGGCGCGTTCCGTCGCGTATTCGATCGCGCCAGTCAAACGCCGCGCTTCACGCTCGAGTTCGCGGCGTTCGTCGCGCGTCAGATTGAATGTGACCAATCCAACCGCAAGTGAAAGAATCACGAGTACAGTAAGAATTTCAACTAGCGTAAAACCGTCGGTCTTTTTGCGATTGGTTTTTTTGCTATTGATAATTCGTTTTCGGTTCACAACATCCACGATCCAATGTCGGCGTCGTTGTTCTCGCCGCTTGCTTTGCCGTCCGCCCCCAGACTGAATACATCGATCTCACCATGCAATCCGGGATTGAGGTATTGGTAAGGTTTACCCCAGGGATCGTTGGGCAAACGCTCCAGGTAGCCACCCGCTTTCCAGTTGGGTGGTTCGGGGAGGGAAGCCGGGCGTTCGATGAGCGCACGTAATCCTTGTTCGGTCGTCGGATAACGCAGATTGTCGAGCCGGTAGAGTTTCAGCGCGTTCATCAGCGTCGCAATATCGGTTTTTGCCGCGATGATACGCGCTTCATCGGGGCGATCCATCACTTTGGGAACGATGAATGCCGCCAAAACGCCGAGAATCACGATCACGACCATGATTTCGATCAATGTAAAACCACGCGCGGCGGGACGAGAAAAAGATAGGGCGATAGTTTGCATGGTACGATTATAATCTTCACTTGGGGATTTCAATAGAATGGCACACAGGATAACCGCTAAATAGGAAAACCGATAGATGCGACGTATCGTCATCGCTTTCACCGGCACGGTGCTGGTTTTTTTAATGATCGTCTGCGTTTGGGCGTATTGGCTGTTCCGGCAACCGTTGGCTTTGCCGGACGGCGACGCCGTTTATATTTTGGAGGTTCCTAAAGGCGCGACGCTGACGCAGGTCGCACGCGCGCTGGTGAAAGACGGCATACTTCGCCATACTTGGCTGATGACTGTTCCGGCGCGTTTTCGGGAAGACCAATATACAATCAAAGCCGGATGTTACGAAGTGCCGACGGGCACGACGATTCCGCAATTGTTCGAAAAGTTGGTCAAAGGCGCGTCGATTCCGGTGGCGATTCAATTGGCGGAAGGCGCGCGTTTCGAGGATTACAAACGGGCGCTACGCGATTCGCCGGATATCGTCAATACCCTGCTCGATTTGCCGGATGCCGAGATTTTACGCGCCATCGGCGCGGCGGAAACTTCGCCGGAAGGTTTGTTTTTTCCTGATACTTATCATGTCGCATCCGGTAGTGACGATCTTTCGATATTGAAAAAAGCTTATCAGGAAATGCAGATGAGATTGACAAAGGCATGGGAAAATCGCAGTCCCGATTTGCCATTGGCATCACCTTATGAGGCGCTGATTTTAGCTTCGATCATCGAAAAAGAGGCGGGCATGGAGGAAGATCGTCTGCTCGTCGCTTCGGTTTTCGTCAATCGGCTGAAAATCGGTATGCGTTTGCAAGCCGACCCGACGGTGATTTATGGGATGGGCAGCCGCTATCAAGGACGAATCTTGCGCCGTGACCTCGATGCCGATACACCGTACAATACTTATACGCGAGATGGCTTGCCGCCCACGCCCATTGCTTCTGTGTCGCAAGCGTCGCTAGACGCGGCGGTGCGTCCGCCCACGACCAAGTTCCTTTACTTTGTGGCTCATAGCGATAAAAGCGGAAACAGCGTGTTTTCGGAGACGCTCAGCGAGCATAATCGGGCGGTATCAAAACATATTTTGAAGAAAAAATAATTTAATGTAATTTATTAAATATATTATATAATATACTGATTTATATATGATAAAACCAAAATTTATTACCTTTGAAGGTATCGATGGCGCAGGAAAAAGCTCACACATCGAATGGTTTGGCGAGTCCCTGCGCGCGCGCGGCGTGCGTGTGTTGATTACGCGAGAACCGGGCGGTACACGCTTGGGCGAAATTTGGCGTGAACAGATGTTACGCGAGCAAATGACGGCAGAGTCGCAAACGTTGCTGATGTTCGCATCGCGCAGCGAGCATCTTGCGCAGTTGATTCGTCCGGCATTGATGCGCAGCGATTGGGTGCTTTGCGATCGCTTCACCGACGCCACTTATGCTTATCAAGGGGGTGGATATGGCGTGGCGACGGATACTATCGATATGTTGGCGCAATGGCTGCATAGCGATTGCGTCCCGGATATGACTATTTTATTTGACGTGCCGCTCGATGTGTCGCGCCAGCGTTTGATGCGTAACGGTCGTTCGCTGGATCGTTTTGAAAATGAGGAAAAAGATTTTATGCAGCGTGTGCGCGATGCCTATCTTGGGCTTGCCGCCCGTGATCCGCAACGCTACCGGCTTGTCGATGGTTCGCAAACTAGAGACACGATTCGCAATACACTTTGCGACTTTCTCGATGAATTATTGCCCCAATGAGTCGTAAGAGCGAAGACTTCGATTATGCGCTGGACGGGATGACCGGATGGCGCGACGCTTATCCCTGGCAGACGGTGGCATTGGCGCAACGTTTGCGCGATCCTGAACAATGGTTTCCGCAATCGTTGTTGATTCACGGCGTCGCCGGTATCGGCAAACGAACGCTGGCGCTGAACGCGGCACGCGCATTGCTATGCGACACGCCACGCGATGATCACTTTGCTTGCGGGCGGTGCGCGAGCTGTCATTACGTCATGCAAGGACAGCATCCCGATTTGATACTGATCGAACCGCTCGAATATGATGAAAATGGCGAGAGTAAGACGCTGGAAAATATCCCTGTGGACGCGATTCGCCGCATGATCGGCTTGATGCAAGTCACCAGCCATCGGCAGCGCGGCAAAATCGCGGTGATCGTTCCTGCGGAAAAAATGAATCTGGCGGCGGCGAACGCGCTCCTGAAAACGCTGGAAGAGCCAACTTCCGGCAATCGACTGATACTGGTCGCGCATCAATGGAAGCGTCTGCCGGCGACGATACTGAGTCGTTGTCAGCGCTGGGCGGCGCCGTATCCGAGTGAACGAGACGCGCTTGCTTTTCTCCAAGCGGAGCAAGTCACCGACCCGAAAATGCTGCTGGCGCAAGCGGGCGGCGCGCCGTTGCGGGCGTTGGCGATGGATGATCCTGAAATGACACAAATGCGTCAGAGTTGGCTTGCTACGCTGGTTGTGCCGAAACGTCTTTCGCCGTTTGCCGAAGCGCAGACGTGGGCGGCAGGCAGTCGGGACGATGTAAAAGCCAATTTCGCGCAATGGTTGGATGTGCTGATCGCCTGGATCGGCGATTTGGCGCGCGTTTGCGCGGGTGGCGATGCGCGTCATTATCCCGAATACAACGAAAATATGCGGGCATTGGCGCCGCAGGTAGTGCGGGCGGCGCTTTTTCGATATCATCGAATATTATTACAACAGCGTCGGCGGTTATCGTATCCGTTGCAACCAAGACTGATCGTCGAAGCGCTGCTTGCCGATTACCGCGCGTTGTTTTTTTCTAGATAGATGTCAGATGTAAGAGGTGATGAACTATGGCAGAACCGCAAGAAGAAGTATTGTTGCCGCTCAATATCCGCGAACGTGTGGTGTTGTATTCGTCGTACATGTCGTTTGTCAGAGGCGGCGGTATATTCGTTCCGACCAAAAAGAAATTCAAATTGGGCGATAGCGTTTTGCTGGCGATCAATATCGACATTCCGGCGCACCATATCGAAGAGCGGCTGCCGGTGAAGGGTAAAGTCGTCTGGGTGACACCGGACAACCTGCAACCCGGGCGCGTCAGCGGAATCGGCGTACAGTTTACGGTGGACGAAGCGGGCAAAAATGCGCAAGCCAAAATCGAAAGCGCGCTGGGACGCCACTTGGCGTCGAACCGCGAAACTTATACGCTGTAACGCGGCGGATGTTTTTTGCTGATCATATTCGCAAACGTTAATCTGGCGGTTCCGGGTAATGTTCGTTGATTCGCACTGCCATCTCGATTTTCCTGAACTTGCGACGCAACTGGATCAGGTCGTTGCCAAAATGCGCTCAATGAATGTCACGCACGCATTGTCGGTAGGCGTGAATCCGGCAGATTATCCGACGTTGTGCACGTTGATCGCGCCATACGGTCATATTTTTTCGTCGGTCGGATTGCATCCAGAAGAACGAAGCGCGAAGGAAACCACCATCGACCAATTGATAGCTTGCGCGGCAACGCCGAAAACCGTCGCTATCGGCGAAACGGGATTGGACTATTATCATGTGCCGGAAAAAGCGGAATGGCAACGCCAGCGTTTTCGCGTACACATCCGCGCTGCCAAGCAGATCAAAAAGCCGCTCATCATTCATATGCGCGATGCCACGGAAGATACGTTGCGCATTCTGCGCGAAGAGCGCGCGGACGAAGTTGGCGGCGTAATGCATTGTTTTACCGGCGATTGGACAGCGGCGGAAAAAGCGTTATCCCTCGGCTTTTATATTTCCTTTTCCGGTATCGTGACTTTCAAAAACGCGCGAGAAACCAGAGAAGCCGCGCAGCGTGTACCTTTGGAAAGGCTATTAATCGAAACCGACAGTCCATTTTTAACGCCCGTGCCGCATCGCGGTAAATATCCCAACGAGCCAGCATGGATTGCGCACGTTGCCGAAGAAATCGCCCGTTTGCGTGACATGCCTGTCGAAGACATCGGGCGCATAACGGCGGAAAACTTTTTCCGCCTATTTTCGACCGATTCATAATTTACTGAAACTTGATGATGCCAAAAAAAATATTATTATTGATTTTTACTTTTGCAATCTCTTTATCGTCTTGCGCCGCGCCATCAGCGCGTGACGAAGCATTGAAACGTCGTGCCGAGCGAGAAGAGCAAACGCGCGTTACGGAACGACAGGAAAGTGATATCTACAATCGGTTTTTCGATGCTGTTTCGCGTAATCGGGCAGGTGAGGTACGCGCTTTGATCAATAAAGGCATCGATCCCGAAACCGTCGACCGTAATGGAGAAACGGCATTGATGGTTGCGGCGCGGGCGGGTAACGACGATGTGATCAATACCTTGCTGACGATGGGCGCAAAGGTCGATAGCGCCAGTGCGTATGGTGATACCGCGTTGATGGTTGCGGCGCTTTCCGGACATCGCAGTACTGTCGAGCTATTGCTGAAGCAAGGCGCGTCGGTTAGTCGCAAAGGTTGGACGCCGATGCATTACGCGGCGACCGGAGGACATAACGAAATCATTGCGGTTCTTTTCGATTATCTCGCCGATTTAAACGCGCGTGCCCCCAATGGCACGACGCCGCTGATGATGGCAGTGCGGCAAGGGCATCCGGCGACAGTAAAGCTATTAATTGATCTTGGCGCCGATGTGAACCTGCGTAACGATTCCGGCGCGTCGGCAATGGACTGGGCGATTCGCGGCAGCAATGAAGAAATACGCGCTTACTTGCAACAGCAAAAGGCGAATTGAGTCAACACTACTCATTTCTCCGCTGTCAAGATTTCTTAATTGCACCGGCAACCGCTCTTGGTTAGCATTATACCGCTTTGCCGTGCACAGGGAAGGGAACGGTAATGGGAAGTCCGAAGAAATTTGATACACGAGCTTTCATCTCGATAAGTATGTTCATTTTTATCGTCACGCTTGCAGCGACCGGATTAGTTATCGAGATATTGGATACGATAGAAGACATGAATATTACCATTCCATCTTATTTGCCGTTTGTGGCGAGTTTTGTTACTACGACACACGTTTTAAGCGGAATACTTTTGGCGGGTTTTACGGTAGTTCATATGATAAAAAATCATAGGGTTCTCAGAAATTATCTTAAAATGAAGTCATCCGAGATTAACAAAGAAGCGATATTATCTTTATTCTGGGTTGTTTTTCTTGCTATTTCCAGCGGGCTTATCGCTTTTATTTGGGATTAGGTCGCATCTATTTTGCGCCGCGTCATTTGTTTTCAGTGATTTGTTTTTTATCGTTTGAAGTATCTGCCTTTTCCTGATTTGATTTTGTTTCCGGTTCACGTGACGGCGATAAGCGCGGTTTGGGTTCGACCACACCCATCGACACGACGTATTTCAACGCTTCATCGACGCTCATGTTCAATTCGATTACCCGCGATTTCGGTAACATGATGAAGTAACCGGAAGTCGGGTTGGGCGTAGTCGGGACATAAACACTGATATAAGGTTCTTCGAGATACGAAGCGATTTCTTCCGCGGGCAATCCTGTTTGAAAAGCGACCGTCCATGAACCTTCACGCGGGAACTCGACCAGCAACGCTTTTCGGAACGCGTTGCCGCGATCGGAAAGCACCGTTTCGCTGACCTGTTTGACGCTGGAGTAGATCGATTTGACGAAAGGAATTCGTCCGAGAAAATGTTCCCATGATTCCAGCAGTTTTTCGCCAAAATAATTGGCGGTGAGCGCGCCGGTAGAGATTACGATGGCGACGCCGAGCAGAATACCCAATCCGGGAACACGAAAGCCGATCCATTTCTCTGGCCACCACGATTCGGGCAAAATCTCGATGATCAAATCCATCGTCGAGAACAAAAGGTGCAATACCCATATTGTGATGCCGAGTGGTATCCAGACCAGAAGTCCGGCGATCAAAAAACGTTTGAGGTTTGATTTGGTAATTAGTGGTGGCATGCGCAATTGCCGGCGCAGGGCGCGGGAGCGTCTGTTTTGGCGACGGCGTCGCAACTGCCTTCAGCTTGGGCGGGGC
The DNA here is from genome assembly GCA_031270015.1 of Burkholderiales bacterium. Classification (GTDB taxonomy): domain Bacteria; phylum Pseudomonadota; class Gammaproteobacteria; order Burkholderiales; family Casimicrobiaceae; genus UBA931. The sequence continues at coordinate 12,803 of JAISYH010000046.1, forward strand.
AGGGTGTGGACTTACCGCGAAAATCAGTCGCGTACCAGCCGTTTCCTTTGAGCTGAAACCCAGCGGCGGAGATCAATTTGACCAATGTTTCCTTGCCGCAAGATGGACAACGAGTCAGCGGCGCTTCGGACATTTTTTGTAATGCCTCCAATTCGCGTCCGCATTCGTTACAACGGTATTCATAAATGGGCATGATGATTCATCCTCGTGATTCAAAAAACGATACTCTCAAAAATAGGGATAATAGTATAGTTTACAAGTCGGCTTAAAATAAAGGTCGCATTTGGCGCGTAATGGTAAAATAGTTTGAAATCCTTTATAAATCAATAGGATTTTAATTTTAATGGGCAATTTTTTGGAGAAAATTATGGCAAAAATCGCGCTTTTTCTAATCGACGGCTTTGAGGAAACGGAGGCTATCACACCAACCGACATACTGCGACGTGGCAATGTCGAAGTAACTATGGTTTCGCTCAACGGCAAATTACATGTCAAAAGCAAGAACGGAATCATGGTTCAGGCGGACGCGTTGTTTGAAATGGCGCAAAACGAAGATTTCGATATGATCGTGATCCCGGGCGGCACAATTACATATCTCGATCATCCATCGTTTCCGCAATATGTCGAAAAGTACGCCCAAGCCGGAAAACGGCTCGCGGCGATTTGCGCCGCGCCAGCGGTGTTTGGAAAACTGGGCTTGCTGAAAGGCAAGACGGCGGTTTGTTATCCTGGCATGGAAAGTTGGCTGTCCGGCGCGCGCATCAGTTGCGAAAAGGTGGTTACCGACGGCAACATCACCACCAGTCGCGGTCCCGGAACGGCAATCCCGTTTGCGCTGCGTTTATTGTCGCTAATACAAGGCGAGGAAGTCGCCAAAAAAGTCGCCGCCGATTTTCTCGCGGATTAGGGGAAGTAGAAGACTGAGGGCGGAACACAGAAATGAACGCCATAAGGATGAATGCGCATAATTGCGGGTAGAAAAAACGGGGTTCGCAGGGACGAAAAAATAGACATAACTGGCGGTGTCGTGTGAACGAGACCGCCGGAGCAACTGAATAATAATATCTCTCGACTCTAGTTCGTAGAAGGCGAGGTTATCAGAGATTAGAAATATTTCATTTCCTCATATCTGTATATTTCCACTTGTTGGACTTTTAATATAAAAAGTAATATTTCCTAAAAATAGCCTGCCGCACATGAAAAACTACTTGCAACAACGCAATATGTAATATGATAATTACGTTTTAGAAACCGTTTTGGCTATGGCGATGCGTCCAAAGCATATTAGTTTATTTTTTGTCGAAGAGGAGATAAGGGCATGGAAAGGTTAGCGGCGAACGGTCGTGTCAGGCTTGATTTCGCGTCGGCAGGTGATCGTGGTCATGATAAAAACATAGGGGGGGGGGGTAGATGCTTTTGTAATTAATATCGTCCCACTGATTGTGGGATTACTTACGATTATCACTAAATCAAAACATCATCAAAGAACATTCATGCTTTCGCGTCAGAAAGCAAAACAGCACGAAGCAAGGCATTACAAAAAGGTTGGGTTCTCAGCATTCGCGGCAGCGATGTTGTGCATGGGCGTCACCGCGCAGGCGGCGACAATCACGGTGAACAGTTCTGCTGGTACGCTCACGGATGGCGGTAACTGTACTCTGCGCGGAGCGGTAAGTTCCATCAACAGCGGTAGTAACCAGAACGGCTGTGCCGCCGTCGTTTCGCTCGATGCTTACGGCATCAACGACACCATCACATTCGACACGGCAGTATTCAGCGCGGCGACTACCATCCCGGTCAGCCCGCAAATTGAAATTTTAAACGACCTCACCATCGACGGACCGCTGGATGTCGATGACGCTCCGCTAATCACGCTTGATGGCAATAACGCCAATCGCATCCTGAATGTTCCCGGCGCTGTCTCTGTTCTTACCGTTTCGGGGCTGGCTTTTCAGTATGGCAGCGGCAGCGCGATTTATGCCTACTCCACCACCGCCAATGTCAGCAACAGCACATTCAAGAACAATCAGACTGGCGACGATGGCGGCGCGATTTCTGCCTTCACCGCCAATGTCAGCAACAGCACATTTGAAGGCAATCAGGCAACCTCTTACGGCGGCGCGATTCATGCCAGTACCGCCAATGTCAGCAACAGCACATTTGAAGGCAATCATACCGACGGGACCGGCGGCGCGATTGATGTCTACGGCACCGCCAATGTCAGCGACAGCACATTCAAGAACAATTGGGCCAACGGCATCGGCGGCGGCGCGATTTTTAACTACGGCACCGTCAATGTCAGCAACAGCACCTTTAAAGGCAATCGAGTAAACAACAACAACGGCGGCGCGATTTCTGCCGGTACCGCCCATGTCAGCAACAGCACATTTGAAGGCAATCAAGCCAACAATGGCAACGGCGGCGCGATTCGCGCCGGGACGGCTCTCAGAGCCAGTCACCTGACGCTGCTCGACAATAGCGCGAAACAAAATGGCGCGGCGATTTATGTATATAATAATGGTAATGGCATTATCAACAACAGCCTCATCCTTTCCAGCGTCGCACTGGTCGACGCGCCGACATTGTGCGCGGTTGATGGCACGGGCAGCCTTGGCGGAAGTTACAACATCGAATGGGTGAACGGCACGGATACGACAAGCTGCGGCGGCTCAAACAACATTTCCGGCGGCAGCGGCGCGATTGGCGCTATTGTCGAAACGACGCTTGCCGACAATGGCGGACCGACGCCAACACTGGCGTTACCGGCGGGTAGCCCGGCGATTGGCGCGGTAGATCCAGGTGGCGCGACCTCGCGGATGCTCGTCATCGACTTTTCGCAGACGACAGTGACGGCAACATGGGAGGACGCCACGCTCGATCAGCGCGGCATCGCTCGCGCCGCGGCAGCGGCAGACCGTTCCATAGGCGCGTTTGAAAAAGCGCCGCCCGCTCCCATTCCTGTTCTGCCCGCGCCGCTCGCGCTGCTGCTGGCGCTGGGAGTGGCGGGAATCGGGTTCAGGAAACTGAAAGTTGCCAGGAGCTAAATATTTTCCAGGAATAACACTAAAAAACTGTTGCATGCAGGCGACACATTGTTTAAATACACATAAAAATGTCGCCTATAAGAGACATTTCTGTTTAATATGGAGATACATCGTTTACTATATATAAGAACAGTATATTTGAATTACCCGCATATACTGAAGATCGCCCGGCGCTGATATTTTCAGAGCATCTCGGGTGTTTTTGTTGGAGAGGAAAGATTGACGTGAAAAGGTCAGCAGTAAACAGTAGTATCGGATTTAGTTCCGCGTTGTATGACGTGGTATTTGACAAGAAATCAGAGCGTCATCAGAAATTATCCACGCTTGCGTGTTGGAGGGCGAGGTCACAAAAATGCCGGTTATCGGCACTCATGCTGACGACAATGTTGTGCATGGGCGTCACCGCGCAGGCGGCGACGGTGACGGTCAACGATCCGACCGATGGTTCGGTTAGTAGCGCATGCACATTGCGCGACGCGGTAGCGGCGGTCAATACCGCAACGGCGGTCAATAGTTGCGCTGCCGGGGACGGCAACAACGACACCATCACATTTGACGCGGCAGTATTCAGCGCGGCGACCACCATCATGGTCAGCCCGCAAATTGTCATTTCAAAAGAACTCACCATCAATGGGGCGCTGGATGGTAGCGGCGATCCTTTAATCACGCTTGATGGCAATAGTGCCAACACCATTTTTTATGCCTACAGCGGTACCCCTCTTACCGTTTCGGGGTTGATTTTCCGCAACGGTGGAAACGCAACCAGCATTGGCGGCGCAATTATTTCAAATAGTATTCTCGGTGTCAGCAACAGCGCGTTTATTAATTGTCAGTCAAGTGCTTACGGTGGCGCGATTTATGCCCGTGTTACCGCCAATATCAGCAACAGTGTATTCGACGGCAATCATACAAACACCTTTGGCACCAACGGCGGCGCGATTTATGCCTCGACTGCCAACATCAGCGACAGCGAGTTTATCAACAATTGGTCAGTCAATAGCGGTGGCGCAATTTCCGCCAGTAACGCCGATATCAGCAACAGCGTATTCATTGACAATGAGGCAAGAGGTTCCATCGTCGGCGGCGCTGCGGTTCATGTTTCTTACACCGTCAACATCAGCGATAGCACGTTTATTCGCAACAAGGTGCCAGAGGGAAATTCCGGCACTGGCGGCGCAATTAGTGGTATCACTGCCAATGTCAGCAACAGCGCATTTGATAGCAATCGGGCCACCAGCGGTGGCGCGATTCATGCCAGTACCGCCAATGTCAGCAACAGCACATTTACTGACAATCAGGCAAGTTCCGCTGGTTACGGCGGCGCAATTTATGGCGGCACTGCCAATGTCAGCAACAGCGCGTTTGCAGGCAATCGGGCGGGCTACTACGGCGGCGCGATTTATGTCAACGTTGCCAGCATTGGTAACAGCACGTTTATTGGCAACCAGGCAATTTCTGGAGGAGGAGGCGCGATTGGCTTCGGGGTGACTCTTGAGGCCAGCCACCTGACGTTGCTCGACAATAATGCCGCCGGAGCCGCGACCTACGGCGCGGCCATTTTTGCTGTGGGCGACGGCAGTATTCACAACAGCCTCATCCTTTCCAGTGTCGATTCCGTTAACGCGGCGACGTTATGCGCAACTTATGGCGCGGGCAGCCTTGGCGGAAGTTACAACATCGAATGGGTGGATAGCGTGGATACGACGACTTGCGGCGGGGTGAACAACGTTTCCGGAGGCAGCGGCACGATTGGCGCTATTGTCGCCACCGCGCTTGCCGACAATGGTGGACCGACGCCAACGCTGGCGTTACCGGCGGGCAGCCCGGCAATCGGCGCGGCGGATTCAAGTGGCGCGACCTCGCAAATGCTTGACATCGATTTCGCGCCAACGCCGGTGACGGCAACATGGATAGACGCCACGCTCGACCAGCGCGGCGTCGCTCGCGCTGTAACGTCAGCGGAACGTTCAATCGGCGCGTTTGAAAAAGCGCCGTCGCCACCGCCGCCGGTGAATGCCGCTCCCATTCCTGTTTTGCCCGCGCCGCTCGCGCTGCTGCTGGCACTGGGAGTGGCGGGAATCGGATTCAGGAAATTGAAAGTTGCCAAGAGATAAATATTTTATAAGAATAACACTTAAAAAACTGTTGCATGTAGGCGACACATTATTTAAATACACATAAAAACTGTCGCCTATAAGCGACATTTTTGTTTAATATGGAGATACATCGTTTACTATATATAGGAACAATATATTTGAATTATCTACATATACTGAAATTCGCCCGGTATTGATATTTTCAGAGCATCTCGGGTGTTTTTGTTGAAGAGGAAAGATTGACATGAAAAGGTCAGCAGTAAACAGTAGTATCGAATTTGATTCCGCGTTGTATGACGTGGTATTTGACAAGAAATCAATGCGTCATCAGAAATTATCCATGCTTGCGTGTTGGAGGGCGGGGGATCACAAAAAGTACTGGCTGTCAGCATTCGCGGCGGCGATGTTGTGCATGGGTGTTGCCGCGCAGGCGGCGACAATCACGGTAACCAGTGCTGTTGACGCGCTCAATGATAGCGGCAAATGCACGCTGCGCGGGGCGGTAAGTTCCGTCAACGCCGGCAGCAATCAAAACAACTGTGTCGCCGTTATCTCGCCCGATGCTTACGGCAACAACGACACCATCACATTTGACGCGGCAGTATTCAACACGGCGACCATCATCGACGTGACCGCCAGTGGCGAAATCGGCATCACCAGAAGTCTTACCATTAACGGGTTGCTGGACAGCAATGGTGATCCCCTGGTTGCGCTTGATGGCAAGCTCGCCAACCGCATCCTGAATGTCACCAGCGCTGTTCACCTTGCTGTTTCGGGATTGACTTTCCGGAACGGTAGAGCGTGGGTAGTTAACAATAACAATGGAGGCGCAATTTTTGCTTTTGTCGCGGGCAGCGCCGTCACCGTCAACGATAGCGTTTTTATTGGCAATCGAGCCGACAACAACGGCGGCGGCGGCGCGATTTTTGCCTACCAAGGCGTCACTATTCATGTCAGCAACAGCATATTTACCGGCAATCAGGCGAGCTTCACCGGTGGCGCGGTTAGCGCCTTTGGACCTGCCAGCATCAATGGCAGTACATTCAGGAGCAATCGGGTGACCAGCAACGGCGGCGCGGTTTTTTTCTATTATCCCGGCGGCGTTGCCGGCATCAGCAATAGCATATTCGATGACAATAGGGCAGGTTGGGGCGGCGCGTTTTTTGTTGGCGATGGCACAGCCAATATTGACAACAGCACATTCCGTGACAACCAAACGCTCATCAGCAGTGGCGGCGCGATTTATATCTATGCCAGTGGTGTCCTCAACATCAACGGCAGTGTGTTCAATGACAACAGGTCCGCTGACTATGGTGGCGCGATCCGTGCCGCTGGATCCGCTGTGGCTGCGATCAGCAACAGCACATTTTCGGGCAATCAGGCAGGAGGTGACTACGGCGGCGTGATTGCCTTCACAGGGAATACGCTTCGAGCCAGTCACCTGACGCTGCTCGACAATAGCGCGACCACAAGTGGCGCGGCGATCTACTATCAAGGTAGCGTCAATGGCAGCATTGACAACAGTCTCATCCTTTCCAGCGTCGCCCTTGTCGGCGCGACGGCATTGTGCGCAGTTGATGGCGCGGGCAGCCTTGGCGGAAGTTACAACATCGAATGGGTGGATGGCACGGATACGACAAGCTGCGGTGGGGTGAACAACGTTCCCGGCGGCAGCGGCGCGATTGGCGCTATTGTCGAAACGATGCTTGCCGACAATGGCGGACCGACGCCGACGCTGGCATTGCCGGCGGGCAGCCCGGCGATTGGCGCGGTAGATCCAGGCGGCACGACCTCGCAAATGCTTGACATCGATTTCTCGCCAACGCCGGTGACGGCAACATGGGTAGACGCGACACTCGACCAGCGCGGCATCGTTCGCGCCGCGGCAGCGGCAGACCGTTCCATAGGCGCGTTTGAATACAAAGCGCCACCGCCGCCGCCAGTGAACGGCGCGACTTCAATTCCCGTTTTGCCCGCGCCGCTCGCGCTGCTGCTGGCGTTGGGACTGGCGGGAATCGGGTTCAGGAAACTGAAAGTTGCCAGGCGATGATCTTAGAAGCCTGGGCGGTTTGTCAGCGCGCTATTTTTATGTAGTACGAAAGTTGGAGAGAAATCCATATGAAAAGGTCAGAATCGGCAAATAATCTTGCAAAGCATCACAGAAAATGCGGGAGCAGACGCGGATATTTATTACCTGCATTCATATCGGCGTTGGCGACGCTGATATTTTGCGTAGGCGTCACCGCGCAGGCGGCGACAATCACGGTGAACAGTTCTGCTGGTACGCTCACCGATAGTGGCAAATGTACGCTGCGCGGGGCGATAGGTTCCATCAACAGCGGTAGTAACCAGAACAACTGTGTCGCCGTCGTCTCGCCCGATGCTTACGGCATCAACGACACGATCACATTCGACACGACAGTATTCAGCGCGGCGACCACCATCATGGTCAGCCCGGAAATTACCATTACCAAAAGCCTCACCATCGACGGGGCGCTGGATGGCAATGGCGATCCCCT
>JAISYH010000053.1 GCA_031270015.1 Burkholderiales bacterium
TGTTTAAAATTCCAAGTCTTTTTATGAGGGCGTAATCCGTCTTGTCGCGGCTGCCCTAGGTGTTTAACGCGAGGAGGGTGACTTCCTTTGTTAAACGAGAGCGATGCGTCGATGCCGTCCGGCATGGACCACTCAGGAAAATTTAGAATGCCTACTATCAATCAATTGGTGCGTAAGGGACGTACGCCCGAAATCGCCAAGAGCAAGGTGCCTGCGCTTGAGCGCTGCCCCCAAAAACGCGGTGTTTGCACCCGCGTTTATACGACTACGCCTAAAAAACCGAACTCGGCTTTGCGTAAAGTCGCCAAGGTTCGCCTCACCAACGGATTCGAGGTGATCAGCTATATCGGCGGCGAAGGGCACAATTTGCAGGAGCACTCGGTGGTGTTGCTGCGCGGCGGTCGCGTGAAAGACTTGCCGGGGGTGCGTTATCACATGGTGCGCGGCGCGTTGGATACGGCGGGCGTCAAAGACCGCAAACAATCGCGTTCGAAATACGGCGCGAAACGTCCTAAAGCCAACTAATCGTTTTATTTTTGATCGAGAATTATTATGCCCCGACGTAGAGAAGTTCCCAAGCGCGAGATTCTGCCCGATCCCAAGTTCGGCAATGTCGAAGTCGCCAAGTTCGTGAATGTGTTAATGACGAGCGGCAAGAAATCAGTGGCGGAACATATTATTTATGGCGCGTTCACGCAAATTTCCGAAAAGGCGGGCAAAGACCCGTTAGAAGTTTTCACGCAAGCGCTTGCCAATGCCAAGCCAATGGTGGAAGTCAAAAGTCGTCGTGTCGGCGGCGCGAATTTTCAGGTGCCGGTCGAGGTTCGCCCGACACGCCGTTCGGCGCTGGCGATGCGCTGGTTGCGCGAAGCGGCGAGAAAACGTGGCGAGAAGTCGATGGACGCGCGGCTTGCTGGCGAATTGCTGGACGCGGCGGAAGGTCGCGGCGGCGCGGTGAAAAAGCGTGAAGAGGTTCACCGTATGGCGGAAGCCAATCGGGCATTCTCTCATTTCCGTTTCTAAATGTTTTAACCTGCGCGGTAGGGCAAGCGTCTTACCGCGTTTTTTTGATGATTTAAGACTAACGTGGCAAGACATACACCTATCGAGCGCTATCGGAATATTGGCATTAGCGCACATATTGATGCGGGCAAAACGACGACGACCGAACGCATCCTCTTTTACACGGGCGTCTCGCATAAAATCGGCGAGGTGCACGATGGCGCTGCCGTGACGGATTTCATGGAGCAGGAGCGTGAACGTGGCATTACGATCACGTCGGCGGCGGTTACTTGTTTCTGGAAGGGAATGAGCAACGAGTATCCCGAATATCGGGTCAACGTGATCGACACTCCGGGACACGTGGATTTCACGATCGAAGTCGAGCGTTCGATGCGGGTATTGGATGGCGCGTGCATGGTCTATTGCGCGGTCGGCGGCGTGCAACCGCAGTCGGAAACAGTATGGCGGCAGGCGAACAAATACAACGTGCCGCGTTTGGCGTTCGTCAACAAAATGGACCGTACTGGCGCGAATTTCTTCAAAGTTTATGAACAAATGCGCACGCGTTTACGCGCTAATCCCGTTCCGGTCGTGATTCCCATCGGCGCGGAAGATACTTTCAAAGGCGTGGTCGATCTCATTAAGATGAAAGCGATTCTTTGGGACGAAGCCAGTCAGGGTATGAAATTCAGCTATACGGATGTACCGCAAGAATTGATGGCGACAGCCAACGAATGGCGTGAAAAGATGGTCGAGGCGGCGGCAGAAGCCAACGAAGAATTGATGAACAAATACCTCGAAGTCGGCGAGTTGAGCGAAAAAGAAATCATCGCGGGACTGCGCCAGCGCACGATTGCTTGTGAGATTCATCCGATGTTGTGTGGTTCGGCGTTTAAGAACAAAGGCGTCCAGCGCATGCTTGATGCCGTCATTGAGTTTTTGCCGGCGCCGATCGATATTCCGCCGGTCAAAGGAACGAAAGACAACGGTGGCGAAGATGTCCGCAAAGCGGGCGATGACGAAGCGTTTTCGGCGTTGGCGTTCAAGATCATGACTGACCCGTATGTTGGGCAGTTGACGTTCATCCGCGTTTATTCCGGCGTGATTCGTTCCGGGGACACGGTGATCAATTCGATCAAAGGGCGCAAAGAGCGAATCGGGCGTTTGCTGCAAATGCACGCCAATGACCGCGAAGAAATCAAGGAAGTATGCGCTGGCGACATTGCCGCCGTAGTGGGCTTGAAAGACGTGACCACTGGCGAAACATTATCCGATCCGAATAAACAAATCATCCTTGAGCGGATGGAATTCCCCGAACCGGTGATTCACGTGGCGGTCGAGCCGAAAACCAAAGCCGATCAGGAAAAAATGGGTTTGGCGCTCAACCGTTTGGCGCAGGAAGATCCATCGTTCCGCGTGCGTACCGACGAAGAATCGGGACAAACGATTATTTCCGGCATGGGTGAATTGCACCTGGAAATCATCGTCGATCGGATGAAACGCGAATTTTCAGTCGAAGCCAATGTTGGCGCGCCGCAAGTGGCGTACCGCGAGACGATCAAAAAACCCTCCGGCGATACCGAAGGCAAGTTTGTGAAACAATCCGGTGGTCGCGGGCAATACGGCCACGTTTGGATTCGCATGGAGCCGAACGAACCAGGTAAAGGCTTTGAATTTTTCGACGAGATCAAAGGCGGTACGGTGCCGCGCGAATATATTCCGGCGGTGCAGCGCGGACTTGAGGAAACCTTGCCTAACGGCGTTTTGGCGGGTTTTCCAGTCGTCGATGTCAAGGTGACGCTGTTTGACGGTTCATATCATGATGTGGATTCGAACGAAAATGCCTTCAGAATGGCGTCATCGATGGCGTTCAAAGACGCGATGCGGAAAGCCAATCCGATCTTACTCGAGCCGATGATGGCGGTCGAAATCGAAACGCCGGAAGAAAAAATGGGCGACGTCATGGGCGATTTGTCGTCGCGTCGCGGCATTATTCAAGGCATGGAAGATATGGCGGGCGGAGGTAAAGTCGTGCGCGCCGAAGTACCGCTCGCCGAAATGTTCGGTTATTCGACGACACTGCGTTCGTTGACGCAAGGACGCGCAACATACACAATGGAATTTAAGCATTATTCACAGGCGCCGGCGCAAGTCGCCGAGGCGATTATCAACAAGAAATGATGGGGAAACACTAGGAAGACGATCATGGCCAAAGGAAAATTTGAGCGGAAGAAGCCGCACGTAAACGTAGGGACGATTGGGCACGTAGACCATGGGAAGACGACGCTGACGGCGGCGATCACGAACGTACTGTCGCAGAAATT
>JAISYH010000016.1 GCA_031270015.1 Burkholderiales bacterium
ATCGGCTTCGATGGTTTATATTGCTGGAAAAAATCTTCCTCCAGACCATTAGTCACAAAATAGGCGATCTCGATAGCTTCCGGTTCAACCAATCCGGTCGTTTCGGTGTCGATGATTATAGCTTCCATGTTGGCTTCCATGTGTTCATCTCCTTTCTGTTTTGAACTGTTGCGTTCCATGTTCCGGCATCGCGTCGTGAATCCTGCCATCGAGCGTGCGTCCAGCGCGCTGATATTATGCGCATGCCGCCGCAAGCAGGTCAACTTCGACAAATCGCCAAACGCGACCAATTTTGAATGCTGGAATCCGTCCAGACGCCGCCATACGTCGAATCGTGATCGGGATTGGACCTCCAAGAGTTTTGCGGCTTGACAGGAAGGGCACAGATCGCTACAAACGCACACTCGCTCGCGTCAGTTGTGATGGCGTTGGTTCGAGTGAACACCAAGTTGGCTCGAAGGCGGCTAGAGCGAGGTGCGATGAAGCTAAGAGAATTGATTGCTCAGGGCGTCGAAAGCATAATGCCTTGGTGTGGGTCTTGGAAAGTCACTCTCTACTTAAAATGGTCGCCATGTGATGGCTTGAGGACAAAAGTTTTAGGTTTGAGTGATAGTTGCCCCACGGGTGTCTCATTGCGGATTTTTATGGGATCAAAACCGAGAAGCATCCGTAACTTATTGATTTTATTTAATATATGGCGGAAGCGGTGAGATTCGAACTCACGAACGGTTGCCCGTTGCCGGTTTTCAAGACCGGTGCAATCGACCACTCTGCCACGCTTCCTCTCCGGTGGCAAATCGTAACATGTTTTGATGAGTAACTGATATGGCTATGCAATTTTTCGTGATCACGTAGCGATACTACTGTTTTGTTACAAGGAAAGTGTCGATTTATCGCATAAGACGCTGCTGTTTAGTTTATCGATTGATAAAATATACCTCTTGTAATCGTTCGATTTTTTCCCCATTTGATAACCTTCTAGAGGAGGATTTGGTTTATGAATAATAGAGCTTCATCATCGATCGCGGCGCAAATTCCTGAAACGCTACGTCTGGCGCAGCAAAACCGCGTTTTGCGTAATACTTACGCATTGTTGGCATTATCGCTGATCCCGACCATAGTCGGCGCATATGTCGCGTCGGTGTTTAATTTCGAGGCTATATTTTTGGCTTATCCTATCGCCGCGCCACTGGGATTTTTTGCGCTTGCTATCGGTATGATGTTTGTGGTTACTGCTTTGCGTAACAGCGCATGGGGTATCGTTGCGCTTTTTGCTTTCACATTTGTTTTTGGTTTCATGGTAACTCCGATTCTGACTTATGCGGCGAGCTTCAGTAATGGTGGTCAATTGATTGCGTTAGCCGCAGGGATGACTGCGACGATCTTTTTTGTATTAGCGGGTATTGCTTCGACGGCCAAACGCGATTTTTCATTCATGGGTAAGTTTTTGTTTGCCGGGCTGATCACTGTGATTCTGGCAGCGATTGCCAACCTTTTCTTTCAAATTCCAGCACTATCGTTAACGATTTCCTGCGTAGCAATATTGCTTTTTTCGGGCTATATTCTCTATGACGTGAATCGAATCGTGCGCGGTGGAGAAACCAATTACATTATGGCAACGATGTCTATTTTCATCAGCCTTTATAATCTTTTCGTCTCACTCTATTGCATATTTTGCTGACGCTGACTGGAGAACGCGAATAATCGCGGCAAACGTGAATAAAAAAGCAGGACGTTTGTCCTGCTTTTTTATTTTGGATTGAGCATTCTTAGTAAAGATATTGTTATGGATAACCCATTATTGGTTTCTCATGGACTGCCGCTTTTTGCGGAGATCCAGCCGCAGCATGTCGCGTTGGCGTTGGCGCAACGTTTGGAAGAAGCGCGCGCGGTTGTCGAAAAAGCGGTCGCTGAATCCGTACCGCCGAATTGGGATAATTTGGTTGCGCCGATTACCGATGCGCTCGATCGTCTGGAACAGATGTGGGGCGCGGTATCGCACTTGAATGCCGTCGTCAGCTCTTCCGAATTGCGCGATGCGTATAACAAAGGGTTGCCATTATTGACGGCATTCCATAGCGAGTTGACACAAGACAGCCGTTTATACCGGCGTTATCAAATATTACGAGACGGCGAAATTTATACTTCGTTACCTGAGGCGCAGCGCGTAGCGATTGATAAAACATTGCGCGATTTTCGGTTGGGTGGCGTGGCGTTACCACAACCACAACGTGACCGCTTCAAAGCGATTCAAAAAGAAAAGGCAAATATTTCCGCGACGTTCAGCGATCATCTATTGGACGCGACGCAAGATCATTCGTTGTTGGTTACCAATGCGCGCGAGCTTGCCGGTTTGCCTGAAGATGTGATTGCCAAAGCGCGGGCGCTGGCGGAGAAAAGTGGCGAGCGAGGGTGGCGATTGACGTTACTCGCGCCTTGTTATCGTCCGGTGATGCAATACGCCGAACATCGTCCGTTGCGCGCCGCGTTACATCGCGCTTACGCGACACGCGCCTCAGAGTTGGGCGTCAATCCGCAACGTGATAATACTGTGTTGATCGACCGACTTCTAACATTGCGTGAAGAAGAAGCGCGTTTGCTCGGCTTTTCTAATTTCGGCGATTTGTCTTTGGTACCGAAAATGGCAAATGGCACGGAAGAAGTCATTACGTTTTTGCGCGACTTGGCACGGCAGGCACGACCTTTCGCGCAGCGCGATTATGAAGAATTGTCGGCATTCGCAAAAGCGGAGCTTGATATCTCCGAATTGCAACCTTGGGATATTATGTTTGCTTCGGAGAAGCTCAAGCAACGTAATTATGCGTTTTCTGATCGGGATATTCGCGTTTATTTTCCCGAAAACAAAGTATTATCCGGTTTGTTCGGTCTGATTGAAAACTTATATTCTATTACCGTGCATGAAACGCCCACGTCGTCGTGGCATCCCGATGTTCGTTATTTCGAATTATATGAAAAAGAAAATAGTCGGCGGATCGGTTCTTTTTATCTCGATCTGTATGCCCGTGAGAAAAAGCAAGGCGGCGCGTGGATGAGCGGCGCGCTGCCGTTGCGTGTTCATAAAGATGGGCGGCAAAATCCGGTGGTGTATCTCACTTGCAATTTTTCGTCGCCTAATAGAGACAAACCGGCAATGTTCACACACGACGATGTATTGACATTGTTTCATGAATTTGGACATGGTTTGCATCACTTGCTTACCCGAGAAGCTACGCCAGGTGTATCGGGTATGGAGGGTTTTGAATGGGACGCCGTGGAATTACCGAGCCAGCTCATGGAAAACTTTTGCTGGGAATGGTCGATCGTTGAAGCCATGAGCGCGCATGTCGATACTGGCGCACCGTTACCGCGTGCCTTGTTCGACCGTATGCTGGCGGCACGCAATTTCCAGTCAGGCATGTTTTTACTGCGGCAGATTGAGTTTGCTCTGTTCGATATGGCGATTCATATCGCCGTGCCGCAGCCTGATGTTCGCGCGGCGTTACAAGCGATTCGCCGCGAGATCGCCGTTGTGCCTTATGCTGATTACGACCGTTTTCCGAATAGCTTCGGACATATTTTTGCCGGAGGTTACGCGGCAGGATATTATAGTTATTTATGGGCTGAGATACTGTCGTCAGATGTATACAGTTTCTTTGAAGAAACCGATCAGCCGCTTCATGTTGTTGGTCGAAAATTGCGCGACGAAATATTGTCGCGCGGTAGTGTGCGCAGCGCGCAACAATCGTTCATTGCTTTTCGCGGGCGTCCGCCAAAAATAGACGCGTTTCTAAGGCATAATGGACTTTTAGATATAAAATGATAAATGTTTCTCTCACGGAGGATTGAATCATGCGAACGTTTTCTTTATTTTCCGCAACCTGTGTTGTCGTATTATTGATCGCCGCAATGGATGCCGACGCGCAAACGCTTTACCGTTATACCGATCCGAGCGGACGTGTCGTTTATACAGATCGCCCGCCGTTGCCATCCGATCAAGCCAAGGATGTACAAATGAAACAAGCCGGCGGCAATTTCATCGAGACGGATAAGATGACGGCAGCTACTCGCCAGGCGGCGGAACGATTTCCAGTTACGCTATACGCGTTTCCTTGCGGCGAAGCCTGCGAAAGCGCGGAAGCGTTACTGCAAAAACGGGGAATTCCTTATTCTTACGTCGATATTCAAACTGCCGATGGCGACAGCAAGCTGAAGAAACTTACGGGCAAATCCGTCGTTCCCGCGTTACAAGTCGGCACGGATTATATCTCCGGTTTCAACGAGGGTACTTGGAACACCAAACTCAACAATGGCGGCTATGCGGAAGACGCTGGGGTGCGTACCAAGTCCATGTACACCAAACAAGCCGCGTCGCAGGTTCAAGCGAGCGCAGAGCCGACGGACGAAAACGGCGATACTACTTTACGGAGAGCGCAATAGTTTTCTGAGAATAGAATAATAGACGATGCGGCAATGTGTCTTCTACCTTCATGCGATTTCCGCTATTTGTTTTGAGTGGTGCTCATTGGCTTCGAGGAGAGGGGACGACGGGTTTCAATATGATCTATTGTGAAGCGCAAAGATTAGACGACGAATATTTGCGTACCGTTTCTTCATCTAAGTGATTATTCGTTGTATGTGAAAAATAATAGATACTATTGATGGTAAAGAGAAATTCCTTCAGGTGAAGTGCGAAAATCTCTTAATTAAATAATGAGACGATTCTTGGAAAGCTTGTTGATACGATAGAGGTGAGTTGCGGCGCAAGAGAAAAGGATTTTGGAAAACACAAATATAAAATCGTGAGAAATTTTGGTATTGCGCAAATCTCTATGGAGGATGAAGGGATTACCTGGATGAAAGGGAGACCTTGCCCAGATCAGGACATACCGCAATCTCAGATAGAAGGCGCTCCTATTATAGAGATAAACTCTTAAGAAGCGCTACATGGGTACTTTTTTAGTTTTACGCTTCTGGTGAAGTTTCGCAAGGAATGGTGCGAATTTGGCTTTGCCCATAATTGGCGGCGATTTGTCTGAGTCGCTCGATCTGTTCTCGATCAAGATCGTTGATGAGAAAAAAAACAGCCGAAGTTCCGCGCGGTGTGATTTGCACTTGTTCGATACCGATTTCGAGCAATTCATTCAATCGCGTTTTGGCGCCATCTTCCGAACTGAAAATGCCTAATGACAAAACAAATGATTGCTGAATTTCTACCACAGAAATGTCAGTGACGCCGCGGCTTCTGAGGGAAGCGACCATCGTATCTGCTTCTCGTCGCGTGGCAAAGCCTTCGATATTGACCCACCATGACGATATGTCGATCATTTTTACGTTTTCTTCAAAACGTCTTGAACCGCTCTCCAGCAAAGCGCTACGCGCGTTGATGATTTGCTCTTCCAGATGCGGACCCCATTCGATACAGAGAGATTGATCAAACATCGATTCTTCTTGTGTAGCGAACCTGGAATTGGAAACATCATTCCGGATCAAGACGATTTTATCGTTGGCAAGTGACGGCGGCAGTGTATTCACTTTCTTTTCGTCGCGTCCGGCCAGAAAGATCAATACGTTGGCAATGAGAAGAAAAACCAGTGCGAGGCGTAGCATACGGATTACCGATAACAAACTTATTAAGATTCAGAAAAATTTTGAGCGGTATTCGCCCATTCGGGTAAAGCCAATTTCAAAACGCCCTCTAGTACGAGATGCGCGATAATCTGTTTTGGTTCGGGTAGGTAAGGCATCAAAAAATCGGAATCGCCGCCGGTAATCACGACGGGAATTTCATGCGCTGACAATTCGTGGCTTACCGCCAGACGTTCACGCCAAGCGCGAATCATACCGACAATGGCGTCTACCGATCCGGAATAGATCGCGTCTTCCGTCGATAGCGGATATTCGTGATAACTTCCGACTGGCAAATTGAGTGTCAACGCTGAAGTATTCGTCGATAGAACATAGCGCATACTCGAAACGCCCGGCAAAATCGCGCCGCCTAAAAAAACGCCATCGGCGGTGAGCGCGTTGACGGTAATCGTTGTTCCCGACGTAACGATGAGATAAGGGAGTGGCGCGTCGGTTTGCGCGAGCTGCCGTTGCCGGATAGCGATCAGGGCTGCCCAACGATCCACGCCCAGCGCACGAGGGACATGATAATTGTTTTTCACGCCGCAGGCTTCCTGAGTGACGCTGAGCCATTCCGCTTTGATGTGCCAATGCGCGATTTGCGTTTCGATACGGGAGCGTCCCGCTTCTCCCGACACATTTGCTCCGACGACACGGTTGGGACGAGGCAGTTTTTTCCATTGCGTGATTCTTAACGCGCCGATTCTATCGTTGCTCACCGAGCCGAACGAAGTCCAACCATGCCGTTCAGCGATACCCCATTTCAATCGGGTATTGCCTGCATCGAGAACCAAAATAGTATCCAAACGATTTCCCTTTTTGTCAATCCGCTTTTCAAGGGCGACGTAATGAAATTTCTCCGACAGTATAACGTGATTGCCCGTTCCCATGTCTTTCATTCAATACCAAGGCGCCGTCAGCATCGACACCGACGACCATGCCTTGCGCGACGGATTGTTGCCCGGGGAGCGACAAGCGTACGACGCGGCGATGATAGGCGTGCCGCATTTGCCATTCTTCAGTGAATGCAGGAAAACCTTTGTGCGCGTAGAGCGCCAAAGCTTTGACCATTTCCATGAGAATACGCGCTAATAACAAATTCCGATCGAGAACAGAATTACCGATACCCGATAAATCCGTAACCGCTTGCGAAATATTGGCGCGCGCTTGCTTGGGAAGAGTGATATTAATTCCGACGCCGACCACCACTTGTGTTGGACCCAGCGCGTCGCCATTCAATTCGACGAGAACGCCGCCGAATTTTCGGAAATGGTGCACGAGATCATTAGGCCACTTCAACTTGATATCGGAAAAACCTTCTTGTTCGAGCGCTCTGGCGATAGCGACGCTCATTGCCAACGGTAAACCAGAGAGAAAGCCGCCGCCTTGTTCAAACCGCCAGCCCAGTGAGAACGTCAAACTGCTGCTGGGCAAGCCGAACCATGGTCGTCCGTGCCGACCTCGTCCGGCGGATTGCCATTCGGCGACCAGCGCGTGTCCATGAATCTCCTCACGCGCTAAACGCCGCATCAATTCGCTGGATGTGGAATCGACGCAATCGGTATGTTCCAAAGAAAGTCGATGAACATCGAATTCATCGCTTTTGTTTTTTGGCAGACACAACGCGACGGTTCGAATATTCGCAGACTTTTTCCCTTTTACGGGAATGGCGCCGAACGCAAGGCAAGCGCGCTCCCATGAAGAAACATCAACGGGCGTCAAAGGATGGCGTAACCGATAACCTTTGCCTGTCACATGGTCGATCGGAATGCCGTTTCGTTCGATTTCTTCGATCAAAGCGACGACGCGATAACGTGAAACGCCGAGTCGTTCGGCAAGATCTTTCCCCGAACACGGATGTGTCGCGTCAAGAATACGAAGCAAAGAAAAACTTTTGATCGTCAGCACAAATCAACGAAACGCGGCGGGCGCGTTCGGCGCGATAAACAGAACAGAAAATCAAGAAAGAGAATCTTCCCACGCATCGAAATCAGCCGTTTGCTCCGACACATGCGACAAATCCGGAGGACACCATGAGGCTTCCAAATGAACGAGCAACGCGGTCGCCTGGTCGCCATCTATATCGTCTCCCAGTTTCAAATCGGCAGGCGACGCGCCGGTGATGAGATGACGGCGACGGCGGCGCAGCGTATGCGATAATTCTTCCAGCGTGGAAAAGCGCGACATGACTTCCGCGTCTTTGACACGCGCGCGCAAAACGGCGCCTTGCAGTTTTTCAAGATTGACTTCAAGGAACAGACCGATTTGCGGAACGCTGGCTTCGACGGACGTGACTTTTCGGGCAAGACGCGGCAACCAGCGATCCGTCCACAAAATTTGTTGCGTCGTCAACGCAGAAGTATTCGCCAAATCGAGCAAGAGCGTATGGATATATGTCGAATGGCAGTTGACGCGATTATCAATCGTGGAGAGTTTGTCCGTGACGTTTTCCTGCTCGCATTTGAGTATCTCGGCAAAGCGATAATAGGCGTGAATTTCTTGCCAATATTGATTGGGAAAATGCTGATAAGCAAGCGCGTGAATCAGCCGGATTTGTTTGCCGACGAATAAGGCGCGCTGCAAAAACAACGCCTTATAGCGCGTCAATTTAGGATCGCCGTCCAATAATGGTCTGAGATTCGCGGAATACAACGCCCACAGGTTTTGCCACAGAATCACGTCTTCCGAAAAAGCGTTGACATCGCTGGCAAAAAGGCGAAACCACCGATTATGAATTCCCAGCGCCAGAACGCGCGCGATTTCCGAAATACGAAATATTTCTTCCGGCGCCAACGATTCGGAAAGCGTGCGCCGCAATTCTTGACGCAGCAATTTGCTTGCGTCCGGCAATTCCATAGCGAACAATTGCGTCGCCCAACCTTTTTGCATCATACGATGCGAGGAAGACGTTTCCACAGAAGGAGATTGTTCCTGAGATGTCATCTGCCGCGATCCTTACCGTTACTTCTGATTATCCTCTTTCATCTTTGCGTTCATCGTCACTGCGAACTGGTCACCAAATTGCGCCGGAAGCCGCCGCGCTTGCGTCAGACGTTGCGCAACACCCCATATCGGTTGCGGAAAATGCGTATCGTCCGCAAAACGAGGGATCACATGCCAATGCAAATGTGGCGTCACATTTCCCAAGCTTGCGATATTGATTTTTATCGGCATAAGTATCTCGCGCAAAATCATTTCCGTCACCGATAATACATCTACACAATGATAACGTTCTTCTTTCAGTAAATCCGAAAATTCTGTAATATGTTCATTCCAGATCACGCGACAAAATCCCGTGAACGGTTCATCCGTCAAGACTACACGAAGCAGCGCGTCCCGATAAAGCAACGAGCCGCCATCATCTTCACAGTATATGCATTGTGTAACGTTTGTAGCCATAATGCAACACTATACCATCGCTCATGCCTTTACATAAAGGTAGCCAACATTTGCGTTTACCAATAAAAAACCCCGTCATACGACAGGGTTTGAGGGGAAAACATGGAAAATCAGCATCCCATGCCGGGAGCGTTCTGCGCGAAAATATCGGAAGCTTGTTGGCACGCGGCGCCTAACGTTTCTTTATCCGCCGTTTGCGTCCATGTTTCACGCATTTGCGCTTCTTGTTGTTTCAACATATCAGCAGTCGCGGCATTGTTTGCGTTTTTCTGCACGCATTCCTGAATCTTTGCCAAATATACCTCGCAAGGTTCTGGCAGAGCGCTGCTTGCTTGCGCGGGGACAACGGCGGCGGGGGGGGGTACAGGTTGCGCGGCAGGCGCTTCGGCAGCCGGAGCGGGAGCGGGAGGAGAGGCGGGCGGAGCTTCTTTCTTTTCACAGCCCGCAAGCAAAGTCAAAGCGGCAAACATGGCCACCAAAAGAATAGATAAGCGAAATTTTTTCATAAAACTTTCCTTTACGAGATATAGACAACAATCAGAGCACAAATAATCGCGTAATTATACGCGCCTACGCAAGAAAAAAGATACAGTTGGAAAACGTTCGATATCATTCTAGCGCGATAATCGTCAAGCAATGTGTCGCGGTTAAATTTATTTGTAGCTAAGCAACTACAATTCTCATGGACGAAACTCGTTTTCATTATCATGCCGTTCAGCCGATGTATCGAAAAAGCGCATGTTTTCGCAGTGGATAAAACGCGTTTTCTTTTTCAAGCGATAACCAAGCCAGATGACAAGAAACAGTGGAATACCGATGTATGTCGCGAGCAGACTGTGCAAGTCGTTTTTCTCGTCGAAGAACCCCTGATAATTTTGCCCGAGCGCCACGATCAAACAAAGCACGAACGCGAAAATAGGACCGAACGGAGACCAGCGGGATCGATAAGGTAGCGACGAAAGATCGCGCCCTTGTTTTTCGTAACCACGCCGAAAGCGGTAATGGGAGATCGCGATCCCCAATCACGCGATGAAACCGCACATGCCTGAAGTGTTTAACAACCACAAATACACGTGCTGGCTTTCAAACGGCGAAGTCAAAAAGCACAGCATACTGACCAAGGTCGTTGCGTAAAGCGCGTTGCGCGGTACGCCGCCGTTGGAAAGGCGAGCTTTTGGCGCCTTGTTTTCGAGAACCAACGCGAAAATAATGCGCGTGGACGCGTATATCCCCGAATTACCCGCCGACAATACTGCCGTCAGAACGACGGCGTTCATCAAACCGGCGGCAAACGCAGTCCGGCGCGTTCAAAAACCAGCGTAAACGGGCTGACGCCGATATCGGATATTTCGTTGCGCAAAAGATTGGGATCGGTGTACGGAATAATCAAGCTGATGACAAAAATCGTCAGTGCGTAAAAAAGCAAAATACGTCAAAACACCTGACGTACAGCGATTAGAATATTACGGTTCGGATTTTCCGATTCGCCAGCGGCAATGCCGATCAATTCTGCGCCCTGAAAAGAAAAACCGACGATCATGGCAACGCCGACCATCGCGCCAATACCGCCGACAAAGGGCACGCCGCCGATCATCCAATTTTGCCAGCCGTCGATATGGTCGTCTTTTAAAATGCCGAGAATCATCAAAAGACCGACGGCGATAAAGTCAATGATGGTGACGACTTTGATCAACGCAAACCAATATTCGCTTTCTCCGAGGCCGCGTGCTGAAATATAGTTGAGCGCAAAAAGAAGCGCGAGAAACGGCGCGCTCCAGATCACGCCGTTGACTTCGGGAAACCAATATTGCATCACCAGTTGTGCCGCGACCAGATCGACGGCAACGGTGACTGTCTGGTTATACCAGTAATTCTGGTCCAACGCGAAACTGAAACCTTCTTCGACATAACGCGCCCCGTAAGTCGCGAACGATCCCGACACTGGCATGTACGCCGCCAATTCGCCGAGACTGGTCATCAAAAAATAAACCATCAAGCCGATCAAAATATAAGACAGCAGCGCGCTGCCCGGACCCGATTGCGCGATAGTCGCGCCGGATGCGACGAAAAGCCTGTACCGATTGCGCCGCCGATGGCGATCATCATCAGATGGCGCGCTTTCAAATCGCGTTTGAGATTAGAAGCGGAGACGGGCGATGGGTTCATATCAGCGATGGTGTCAATGATCGGGCGGCGGGAATGGCGCAACGCGTCAAAAAGCGATGTCACGCAGACATTCTTCGTATCGCCTTTATTTTTGTAGCCGGCGTATTGATGGTGGAAATGTGGGGATAAGCAGTCAATTTCATCGGGCACAAAAACGGTCGTAATTTTCTATAGCGGTTTCATTTCTTTGCTTTATCGCAAGTCGCCAAAGCGCGCAGCCTTTCTCGCGGTTAGGGATGACACCTGCCCCAATATAATACATCCTGCCTAGATTATATTGCGCGGTTGCGTTTCCCTGCTCAGCCGCTTTTTGGTACCATTCTACCGCTTTGCGCGCGTCTTTGATAACGCCGCGCCCGGCTGCGTACATCCTGCCTAGATTGTTTTGCGCGTTCGCATTTCCCTGCTTTGCTGCTTTTTGGTACCACTCTACCGCTTTAAGCGCGTCTTTGATAACGCCGCGCCCGGTTTCGTACATCCAACCTAGATTACCTTGCGCGTCCGCATCTCCCTGCTCAGCCGCCTTCTGATACCACGCTACGGCTTCGTATTCGTTTTTGGCGACGCCGCGCCCATTCGCGTACATCCTGCCTAGATTATATTGCGCGGTTGCATCTCCCTGCTCAGCCGCCTTCTGAAACCACACTGCGGCTTCGTATTCGTTTTTGGCGACGCCGCGCCCGGTTTCGTACATCCAACCTAGATTACCTTGCGCGTCCGCATCTCCCTGCTCTGCTGCTTTTTGATACCACGCTACGGCTTCGTATTCGTTTTTGGCGACGCCGCGCCCATTCGCGTACATCCTGCCTAGATTGTTTTGCGCGATTGCGTTTCCCTGCTCAGCCGCCTTCTGATACCACGCTACGGCTTCGTATTCGTTTTTGGCGACGCCGCGCCCTGTATCGTACATCCAACCTAGATTACCTAGCGCAATCGCAGTTCCCTGCTCAGCCGCATTCTGAAACCACACTACGGCTTCGTATTCGTTTTTGGCGACGCCGCGCCCATTCGCGTACATCCAGCCCAGGTTGCTTTGCGCGTTCACATTTCCCTGCTCAGCCGCTTTCTGAAACCACACTGCGGCTTCGTATTCGTTTTTGGCGACGCCGCGCCCGGTTGCGTACATCCAGCCCAGGCTGCTTTGCGCGTTCACATTTCCCTGCTCGGCCGCCTTCTGAAACCACACTGCGGCTTCGTATTCGTTTTTGGCGACGCCGCGCCCATTCGCGTACATCCAACCTAGATTATATTGCGCGGTTGCGTTTCCCCATTTCGCTTTTTGTCGCAGTACTATCAAAAACAAAGTCTGCAAGAGAGTTTGCTCGGCGACATGTGGCGTGGAGGTTTCGTCCGACGCAGATTTGACGTTTTGAGAAAACGCAATATTGGAAACGAAAAGACTTATGGCAACTGTAACGATCAGCGCGGCGTGAACGGAACCGAGCGTACTGATGAATCTCCTTGAGGCGTCTTCACTTGATTTTTTCCACATGCTCAGTTCCTTCCATAGCGGATGAAAGATATTTCCGCGACTTGCGAGAATTACCATTACCAATAAAAACAGAATACTTCATAACGGTTAGCCAACACAAAAAAATTATCCGAACCGCCGCGAAGTATGTGATTCAGCGGCGGGACAACAAAAAACGGCGTAACAGATCAAAAAGTGATGTCGCGGAAAACTGCCGAATGGTTTCGCGCCCACGATTACCGAGTTGCAACGTTTGTGTCTCGGTGGCGCGCTTGGAGGCAACGGCGAGGCAAACGGTTCCCGGCGGCAGATCGTCTTGCGGGTCGGGTCCGGCAACACCGGTTGCCGCAATGCCAATATCGGCTTTCAGCAACACACGAACGGCGCTTGCCATTTGCGCGGCGGCGGCTTCGCTGACGACAACGCCGACCGGGATATTCAATAAATCGTATTTGACTTCGCTGGCATAGGAAACCAGCGCGCCTCGAAAAACGCGACTGGCTCCTGGAATTTCCGTCAACCTTGCGCCGCTTGTTCCAACAAGCAGCGCGCTTGCGCGGATTCGTGCGCTTTGGCGGTCAGCCGCACACGCACGCCCAAACGCTCATCGGCTAAAAATGCCAGCGAAGGATTGCCGGTTTGCTCCAGCACGATAAAACGGCTTGCCAGCCGCTCAGAAATCGCCGACTCGCCTTGTCCCCAACAATAAAAAGTATGGCTGAGGATGACCGCGCTTTCATTGAACCGTTGAATGTCGGGTAGCGCGTCGAGAGTAAACATCGCGCGCATTTCCGAAGGCACGCCGGGCAAGGCGTAAATCCGTTTTTTGCCGATTGGACAAATCAATCCGGGCGCTGTTCCCGTCAACATGTTCATGGTCGTCGCGCCTTCGGGGACGTCGGCTTGACGAGCGTTATTTTGAGAAAAAGGGCGATTCCTTGCGCGGAAAATCGCTTCGATACGCATTTGAATTTGCGCGTCACGTCGCAATCGGACGTTCATGAATTGCGCGATGGCTTCGCGCGTAATATCATCTTGCGTCGGACCAAGACCGCCGCAGGTGATCACGATATCGGAACGCGCTAGAGCGATACGAAGCGCGTCGACGATTCTTGGTAGCGTGTCGTCAACGCGCGTTTGGTAGTGACAGTCGATTCCGTGCAACGCCAGTTGTTCCGCCAGCCAAGCGGAATTGGTATCGATGACTTGCCCCAACAACAGTTCAGTGCCAATCGCAAGAATTTCGCAACGCATGGGGTTTCAGCGCAAAAATTGATCACGGTATTGTACCCGCGAATTCAGCTTTGGATATTGGCAACGACGCCATGTCGCGCACTATCGCAAAACGGTTCTCGCAAAGAGAACCGTTTGCCGTTCTGAATCACGGAAAATTATTCTTTGGTTTCTACGGTTTGTGTCGTTTCCGCCGCGCTCTCCGTGACTATTTCTTTGGCAGCATTTGTCGCTTTCGCTTCTTTCCGCGTTGCGGCTTCCGTCAAAGCGGCGGCGGCTTTGTCTTTGCGCAACACCAGCTTTTCCTTGATGCGCGCGGACTTGCCGGAACGCGAGCGCAAATAGTACAGCTTGGCGCGCCGCACATCGCCACGGCGTTTCACGGTGATGTTGGCGATTAACGGAGAATAAGACTGGAATGTCCGTTCCACGCCTTCGCCGGATGAAATCTTGCGGACGATAAACGAGCTATTCAACCCGCGATTGCGTTTAGCGATGACCACGCCTTCAAACGCCTGCAAACGTTCACGATTGCCTTCTTTTACTTTCACCTGGACGACGACTGTATCGCCCGCCTGAAAATCGGGAATCTTTTTCCCGAGACGTTCTATTTCTTCGCGTTCCAATTGTTCGATCAAATTCATTACTATCTCCTTATGGCTCTCAGCCTATGGCGAACAGCGCAGGATTTTTCCTGATGTTCACGGTTTTTACGTAGGACGACGCATGCGCCTCGTCCGCTTGTTTGCCCGCGCAGGGGCAAAATCTTTCCCGCTATCGTTGGCGGTAACGCGCCATCAGCCGCTTTTCTTCGTCGCTGATATTACGCGCCGCCAGTAAATCCGGTCGTCTCGCTTCAGTGCGCAACAAAGATTGCACCAACCGCCAACGGGCGATGGCTTCATGATCGCCCGACAACAAAATGTCGGGGACGCTCATTCCATCGTATTCCGGTGGACGAGTATAATGCGGGCAATCGAGCAAACCGTCAACAAAAGAATCTTCTTTCGCCGAATCGGCGTCATGCAAAGCGCCAGGCAGATGCCTGACCAGCGCGTCGATGAGCATTAGCGCCGGTAATTCGCCGCCCGAAACCACGAAATCGCCAATAGCGATTTCTTCATCGACCTCACGCGTCAGCAAACGTTCGTCCACGCCTTCGTAACGTCCTGCCAGCATGATTAAGCCGATACCGTTCTGCGCGGCGTCGCTCAACGCTTTTACGCCGTCATGGTTCAGCGGCTTGCCCGTCGGCGACAAAAACAATACGCGGCTGTCCGCGCATTGCACCGTCTTCTGCGCGTCGCGGGCGGCGTCCAGCGCTGCTTTCAGCGGCATAGCCAACATCACCATTCCCGGACCGCCGCCGTAAGGGCGGTCATCGACGGTACGGTGCGCATCCGTCGTAAACGCGCGCGGATTCCATGTCGCCAGCGACCACAACGCCCGCGCTTTCGCCCGTCCGACCACGCCGAATTGCACAGCATGTTCGATCATTTCAGGAAAAAGAGTCACCACATCGACGCGCATTTCAGTCGTCCTGTTGCCAATCGACGCGAATACGCGCGTCGTCCAATTCCACCGCATCGATATACTTATCGACGAACGGAATCAAAATTTCCACTGTTCCGTCCGACGGCTTGACGTGCAACACCGCTTGCGCGCCGTATTCGCGGACATCATCGATCATGCCAAGAAGCGCGCCATCGCGGTCGATCACCCGCAAACCGATCAGATCGGCGAAATAGACTTCACCTGCCGCCAATTCGGGCAAGGCGGAACGCGCAACGACAATCAACGCGCCGCGCAATACGGCAGCCGTTTCACGGTCCGCAACGCCATCCAGTGACGCTACCAGATACTTGTCTTGCTTATGTCCCTCGATCAGATGGTAGGTTTGTTCGTTTTGCCCGTGCCGCAACGTCCATTGCGGGTAACTCAGAAGCGCTTCGACCGATGTTGTATAAACTTGAATTTTCAGCCATCCGCGTACACCATACGACGAGACGACTTTGCCCATCACCACATGCGAACGCATCGTCGCGCTCCGTTCCAAAAATCAAGAAGCGGTTCTACACCGAATTAAGCGCTTTCTGGTCCGGCAGCGGCTTCCGCAAGCGCGGCGGCTTTCTCTAATGCTTTCTTGGACGGTCTGGCGGATTTTTTCGGAGCGGGTTTGCCGTTCCGTTTGAGCAACATCGCGACAGTTTCCGACAATTGCGCGCCGCGTTCTTGCCAGAACGCAATCCGATCCACCGCCAAACGAATGCCTTCTTCGTTTCCGGTGGCGATGGGGTTATAAAATCCTACACGTTCGATGAAACGTCCGTCGCGGCGATTACGCGAATCGGCGACGACGACATGATAAAAAGGGCGTTTTTTGGCGCCGCCACGAGCCAGTCGAATTACGACCATAATTTGTATGCCTCGGAGGTTATGCGAAAGGTTTTGAATTATAGCAGGACACTTCGTGAAAAAATAGAACTACAAACACAAAGAAACGGATTTAGGTAAGACGAAGGCATTGCAGGACGAGAAATGGGATTTTAAAGAGCGAAAAGAGAAAGGCGGTTACGTTACATGACGCATGCCGCGAAATGCTATTCAGCAACCGATGATTCTCTATTTTTCTTTCCCAAAAACAAAAGCCGACTTCCGTCGGCTTTTGTGCGTTGCATGATTTGTACGCAACCAGTTATTTCAAATTGTTCGAAATCAATTTGGTCATTTCAAACATTGAGACCTTGCTTTTACCGCCGAAAACGGCTTTCAGCTTTGCGTCGGCATTGATCATGCGACGATTTGCCGGGTCTTGCAGTTTGTTTTTCTTGATGTAATCCCAAACTTTTTTGGTGACTTCGGTGCGCGGCAACGCAGCCGCTCCGACGACATCAGCCAGCGCCGCCGACGGAGTCAGTGGTTTCATGAAAGCCGCGTTGGGTTTACGCTTGGTCGCTGGTTTCTTGGCGACGACTTTTTTCACAGCTTTTTTCGCCGTTTTCTTGACGGCAACTTTTTTCACAGCTTTTTTCGCCGTTTTCTTGACGGCAACTTTCTTCACAGCTTTTTTCGCCGTTTTCTTGGCGGCGACTTTTTTCACAGCAACTTTCTTAACCGTCTTTTTTACGGGCTTCTTGGCGGCGACTTTCTTGACAACTTTCTTAGTGGTTTTTTTGGCTTTGGCCATGGTGAATCCTTCCTTTTAGTAGTAGAAACGTACGACGTTTCGATCATTCTGGAAGCAGCCCCTCCTGTCTATGGGTTTTTCCTGCTCCATCGCCGCGACTATACCGCATTTTTGGGAAAATTGAATCACTATCACGTCGTTTTTTTATAGAGAAAACGTAAATGTTGTATGAAAGACGCACTCGTTCGCTCGTAAAACGCAGAATAAACAGCGTGTTTTTTTGAGATTTTCTCTTTTCGAGTGACGCCGATAGAAGCAAAATTTATTTTGTCTTACTCGAAAAATGTTTGATTTAGCGTATGATTCCTTCCGTTCGAGCAAAGTTTTTTATACGCCGCAACTCTGTGGAAAACGCGTTTGCGAGAGCGTTTTTGTCTAAAGAACCGTCTATAGACGGGCAGACGAGAGCATTTTATTGGAGTAAGAAAAATCAACAAAGCTTTACGGGCGTTTTTTGACGCCGACCCTCTTTTGCATAAACTGATCGGTTTGACGATTTGCAATCAGCTCACGCAAAATGCGATGCGTGTGACGTTGGTGCTGTACGCGCTCAAGGAAGGCGCTTCGGCATTGACGGTGGGTGTTTTGATGGGATGCTTCGCGTTGTTGCCGATGTTTTTTTCAGTGGCGATCGGACGGCATATCGACCGCGATCCATACATTCCATTGTTGGCGGGTTCTTGCGGTGTTTTGGCGAGTGTCGTTTTACCGTTGTTTTTGCCCTTTATGCCGGTTTTTTTTATTTCCGCGTTATTGTGCGGATTTGCGTTTTCGACATTCACTATCGCCGTACAGCATATCACTGGCGAACTCGGTGGTCCGTCGGAGCGCGCCCGTAATTACAGTTTATTATCGGTCGGCAATTCATTCTCGGTATTTGCCGGTCCGCTGCTCGCCGGTTTTGTTATCGACCATTTTGGGTTTCTCGCCATTTTCGTTCTCTTATTATTCTTTCCCGTGGTACCGATTTACGTTCTCTACAAACGGAAACTGTTGCTTCTCAAGCCACAAAGAGATTTGCCGAATCGTACCGGTGGCATTCTTACGTTATTGCAGATACGTCCGTTGCGGCATCTGTTGCTCATCAATGTGATGATTTCGGCAGGTTGGGAGATCCACGCGATCTTGGTGCCGGTGTACGGGCATTCAATTGATTTGTCGGCGAGCCAGATCGGCGTAGTGTTGTCAGCGTTCGGCATTGCCACGTTCGTGGTGAGGCTGGTGATGCCCTTTATCATGCGCCATTTTTCGGAAACGCAAATCTTGCGCATCGCGTTGATCGCTGCCGGTGCGGCATATCTGGTTTTCCCGTTTGTCGAAAGCGCGTTTTTATTGACGGTGATTTCATTCGTGCTGGGTTTTTTCTTGGGTAGCGGGCAGCCGATGGTGTTGGCGCTTTTATATTCTAATTCGCCGCGCGGTCGTGCCGGCGAAGCCGCCGGATTGCGTCTGGCGTTTTTACAGGGCGCGTCAGTAGGGATGCCGATCGCTTTCGGAGCGTTGGGCGCGTCTATCGGGATCTGGCCTGTACTGTGGGCGTGTTCGGCGCTTTTGTTCGCCGGACAGCGTTTGGCGAACCCATCGCTCAAACCGCCTTTGCCACCGCCGGTACGGCAACGAAATTCAACGGACAAGAACAAATAGAAAAAACGTCGGCTTAGCGCGTCACTAAGCGGGCGAGGTGGTTTATCATTCAATTTTCGCGGTTTTATCGAGATGGTCATGCGCTTTTTGAATTTATCGCGGGGAGTATCGGTTTTCTTGGTCGTGTTTCTGTTTTCGGCTTGCAGTTCCACCGAGAAACGTTCGGGTGGTTATTATCAAGGCGACGGACCTGGTCCTGCCGCGCCGAATATCGACACGATCCCCGACGCTGTGCCACGCATTGAGCCTTTACATCGTTACGCCAATCGCCCTTATACGGTATTGGGCGTTGATTATGCGCCGATGACGACGCGGCAACCTTATAAGGCGCGAGGCATGGCGTCTTGGTACGGGCAGAAATTTCACGGCAAGAAAACAGCGAGCGGCGAAGTCTATGATATGTATCGAATGACGGCGGCGCACCCGACGTTGCCGTTGCCTTCCTACGCGCGAGTGACGCATTTAGTGAATGGCAAAAGCGTGGTCGTGCGGGTGAATGATCGCGGACCGTTTTTGTATGGACGGATCATCGACCTTTCTTACGCGGCGGCGCAAAAAATCGGCATCGCCGCGCAAGGGACGGGTGAAGTCGAAGTCGAAGCGATTGTGGCGGAAAGAGACGTTGCGATTGATGCGCCGCCGGAAACCTCCGCCGTCATCGTTTCCGCGCCGTCGCCCATTCCGCTCGCGCCGTCGCCAATGCCCGCTGCTTTGTCCGATGAACCGCTGCAAACCATCGAGGGCGGTTATATCGTGCAGCTTGGCGTATTCGTGAATTACGCCAATGCCGAAAGTTTTTTGGGGCATATTCAAGGGGTGGTCGATACAGCGCAGTACCATTCCCGCGTGCGGCAAAGGGACGACGGTAAATACCGTGTCTTCATAGGACCTTATCAGAGTCGCGCCGAAGCGCAACAAGTTGCCGATTATCTGGGACAAACGTTCGGGCTGACGACTTATTTGGCGCCGCATTGAGTCTATGCCGTGTTTTACTGTCGGGGAAGACAGACACGGACGTATGCTTTCGTTACGAAAGTTCTCTCGTATCAAGTCAACTACCGTTATAATTTCGCAACGTTTGTTGCACGATTGCGTTGCGACTGTTTTGAATGTTCGGAGAGAAACCCGTGAAAGTGTCTCGTTTGTTTTGGAAGAAGCGTTTCGTTTTATTTCTTCTTTTGATGGTCGCGTCGGTCGCGCCGTATCCGGTGTGCGCGCAATTGACGATCGACATTATCGGCGGTTCGGGCGCGACGCATCCGATTTCCATCGTGCCTTTCAGCAATGAAGCGACTTATCCGCTTGGGATTTCCGGGATCGTCGGTGGCGATTTGATACGCTCGGGACGTTTTCGTCTGGTGAGCGACGACGGAATCGTGCCGCGTCCTTATTTGCCGGAAGAAGTGAATGTCAGTGTTTTTCGCGCGCGCGGCGTGGACGCGGTGGTGGTCGGGAGTATGCGCCCATTGCCGGACGGGCGCACCGAAGTGCGTTTCGCATTGATAGACACGGTAAAACAGGAAACGCTGGTCAATATGGCGTTTTCGGTGACGCAGGCGCAATTTCGCGCCGCCGCGCATCGAATCGCCGATATCATATATGAAAAATTGACGGGTGAGCCGGGTA
Organism: Burkholderiales bacterium; assembly: GCA_031270015.1. Taxonomy (GTDB): domain Bacteria; phylum Pseudomonadota; class Gammaproteobacteria; order Burkholderiales; family Casimicrobiaceae; genus UBA931. The sequence continues at coordinate 20,352 of JAISYH010000016.1, forward strand.
TTTTTTCGACGCGCATCGCTTATATCACGCAACAAGGAAAACAATATCAACTTCAAGTCGCCGACGCCGACGGCGATAATCCGCAGACGATCGTCACTTCGAGCGCACCGCTGATTTCCCCGCGCTTTTCTCCCGACGGCAGCCGGATCGCTTATGTTTCGTTTGAGAATGAAAAGCCGGTGGTGTATGTGCAATCGTTACTCGATGGCTCGCGTAAAGCGGTTGCCAATTTTCGCGGCAGCAATAGCGCGCCCGCATGGTCGCCAGATGGCAAGATGCTCGTGGTTACGTTATCCCGTGAAGGCGGTTCGCAACTTTTCATGCTATCCGCGGAAGGCGGCGCGGCGCAACGGTTGATGTCTTCACCGGGCGCGATCGATACCGAAGCGGCGTTCATGCCGGATGGCCAATCGATTTTATTTACGTCGGACCGTGGCGGTTCACCGCAAATTTATCGGTTATGGGTTGCCGACGGGCGCGTTGAGCGTATTACGTTTGAAGGAACGTATAACGTGTCGCCACGTCCTTTGCCGGATGGCAAAGGGATGGTTTTTGTGCGCCGTGACTCCGGACGTTTTCAAATTGCGACGATGGATTTTCAAACGCGGCAAGTATTGACGTTGACGCAAGGTCCGATGGACGAAAGCCCGTCTATCGCGCCGACGGGTCGTTATGTGCTTTATTCGAGCACCAGTGGCGGGAGAAGTGTACTATCGGCGGTTTCTATCGACGGTACGATTCGGCAACGCATCGGCGCGCTGACCGAACAGGTGCGTGAACCGGCGTGGGGACCGATCATTTAGTTTTTATTTTTTTATAAAACGCGCGTTACGCGCTTAACGGAGGAAATCTATGTTACGTTTATTGAAGGCGGGATTGGTTGTATTTGCAGCGTCCATGTTGGTTGCTTGTGGCTCGACACCGGACAGCGAAGAGGGCGTACCGGTGGATGTTCGAGAAGTGACGCCAGCCGGTCAGGGCGCGGACACCTCCGGCGTGAGAGACGGTGGCGTCGAAGGTCAAAGTCTCGGCGCGGTCGATCCGCTAAAAGACCCGACGAATATCCTATCTCGGCGCGGCGTTTTCTTCGCGTTTGACAGCTATGTCATCGAAGAGGAATATCGCGGTCTTGTCGAAGCGCATGCGCGTTATCTCGCCGCCAATCCGACGGCGCGAATGGTGCTGCAAGGTCATACGGACGAGCGTGGCACGCACGAATATAATCTCGCGTTGGGACAACGCCGCGCCGACGCGGTGAAACGCATGATGACGTTACTCGGCGCGCAAGATGCGCAGATCGAAACCGTCAGTTTTGGTAAAGAAAGACCGCGTAATCCTGAAAGCAATGAAGTCGCTTGGGCGGAAAATCGTCGCGTGGATATTCTTTACGCGGGCGAATGATCAATCGCGCTTCTTTTCTCGGAGGAAGTCATGAACCGTTTTTTGTTCTTTTTCGCGTCGTGCTTTTTGGTCGTATTTTCCAATAGCGCGCTGGCGCTGTTTGGCGACGATAAGGCGCATCAGCGTATCGACGAGTTGACCAAACAAGTAGCGCAGCTCGAAGCGCGGCTGAACGAGCAATTATCCGCTTTCGAGCAGAAATCGTCGCAAGGGGTAATCGGATTGGCGACACAGATCGATCTGATGCGTGATGATCTTGCGAAGCTACGTGGACAGGTCGAAGTGCTGACTTACGAACTCGGCGAAATTCAGAAACGGCAGCGTGATCTTTATACCGATCTCGATTCTCGTTTGCGGAGATTCGAAAGTGGCGCGCGGGCGGGACAAGAAGCGAGCATACCGCCGAGCGATAACGCGCCACGCGGCGATCCCGCCTCGGAAGAACGCGCGTACAGCGACGCGATGGAGTTATTCAAGCGTGGTAATTACAGTGGCGCGGCGGCGGCATTCGCGGCGTTTGTGGCGACTTATCCACAAAGTTCGCAAGCGTCGGCGGCGCAATATTGGGTGGGCAATGCGCGGTATGCGCAGCGCGATTTTCGCGGCACGATAGAAGCGCAAACCGAGTTGCTGCAACGCTATCCCGATAGCCCCAAAGCGCCGGACGCGATGTTGAATCTGGCGTCGGCGCAATTAGAGTTGGGGCAACGTGACGTTGCAAATACGACGTTGCAAACGCTGATCAACCGTTATCCGAATACCGAAGCGGCGGCGAAAGCGAAACAACGTTTGCGTTGATCGTGGAAAAACGTGTCATAAAACGCAGAAGCGCGGGCTTCTGCGTTTTTATTTGAAAACCATGTCTCGATTATCTTTTGCGCAACGTATCGTCAACTGGCAACGTCTTCACGGTCGCCATCATCTGCCTTGGCAAAATACGCGCGACGCTTATCGTATTTGGCTTTCCGAAATCATGTTGCAACAGACGCAAGTCGAAACGGTGATTAATTATTATCAGCGTTTTTTGCGTAGTTTTCCGAATATTCGTACGTTGGCAAAAGCGCCGCTTTCGCGCGTGTTGGAACATTGGTCGGGACTGGGTTATTACCGACGCGCGCATCATCTCCATGCGGCGGCGCGTGAAGTCATGAATCGCTACGGCGGCAAATTTCCCGAAACGCAAGAAATGTTGATGGCGCTGCCCGGCATCGGGCGTTCGACGGCTGCCGCGATTGCCGTATTTGCGTTTGACCAGCGCGCCGCGATTCTCGACGGAAACGTTAAAAGAGTGCTTGCTCGGCATCGGGCAATTGAAGGCAATCCCTCACTATCGGCGATTGAAAAAACGATGTGGGCGGTTGCCGAGACGTTGTTGCCGAAACGTAATCTATCCGAATACACGCAAGGCTTGATGGATTTAGGAGCGAGCATTTGTACGCGGCGGCAACCTGACTGCGCGCATTGCCCGTTGCGGCGGGATTGCGTCGCGCGTCTTGAGCAACGAACGCATTTGTTGCCGACGCCCAAAACAGCGCAGCCGCTAGTCGAACTTCGTTTTCACATCCTGATACTCAAAAGAAAACAGCGCATTTTGCTGGAAGAACGCGTGACACAAAAAATTTGGACGGGCTTGTGGAGCTTTCCCGAATGTGCGTTGACGGACGATGTCGCGCAAGTTGTCAAACGGCGTTATGGCCTAACGGCGGCAGCGATTGAAACGTTTCCTGTTATGACGCATCGGTTGACGCATCGGCGGTTGATCATGACGCCTGTCGAAGTTGACGTGCGGGGAAGATTGCGGACGACTGCCTCTTGCCGTTTTCTCAGCCGCGAAGAAGTATTGCGTGACGCGATACCGACGCCGGTACGTAGCATAATTCTTGCTCGAATATAAATTAAAGCGCGAACGGTTTTTCGTGCGACAATAAAATAATATGATTCTTTACGATCTGATTTGCCGCAATGGGCATGTCTTTGAAGTCTGGCTTGCCGGAGCGGGAGCGTTTGACGCGCAAAAAGCAAGCGGGTTGTTGTGTTGCCCAATATGCGATAACCGTGAAGTCGAAAAGCGTTTGTCCGCTAAAGTTCAATCTTCAAAAACGCAACGAGAAAGACAAGAAGAAACGTGTGACGCTATGCCCGAAACTGCGCATTCGGTTGTCACGCCGTCCGGCGTGGCGATCAAACGTTTGCGTGAACTCGTGCGCGCTGTCGAAGATGTTGGCGGTCGTTTTCCCGAGGAAGCGCGCAAGATGCACTATGAGGAAATCCCGATGCGTCCGATACGCGGGCAAGCTGGACAAAGTGAAATCGAAGAGCTTGCCGAAGAAGGCGTGGAATTTGATATTCTGCCGGCTTTTCTGTTGCGTGAACTCAACTGAGTCCAAAGGATGGGATTCAAAAGATTGGGGACAGAGGGAGGGCAAAAATGAGCGCCATAGAGCATAGAGATGATCGCAAAGTAGAATCACGCCAAGGTGGAACAAGAAGGAATATGCTGGTGAGAAAAATTTTTCCACAACTTTTTATACCTTTCTTTTTGTGATACAATGTATCACGTAATTTGTTTATTTTATTCTCGAAAGGTTAAAAATGAGCACAGTCACAACACGCCAAGGGAAAAAATCCTTGAACAAGGTCGTTCATTTTCGTATTGATGGAAAAACTAAGCAGGAAGCAGAAAACGTTTTACAACTAATGGGGCTAACTGTCGCGAGTGCATCACGGTTGATGTTGATCCGTGTTGCTCAGGAACAGAAGCTGCCTTTTTCGCCGCTTGTTCCAAACAAGGAAACGGTTGAGGCGTTGACTGAAATTCGCGATGGACAATATGCGGACGCAAAAGCTTTCCCCGATGGTGAATCGCTTTTACGTGATATTGAAGAAGCGTGATCTTTGTTTTGTTTAGTTTTTCACAACCTCGAAAGGTTCGTGAATGATTTATAGTTTGAAAAGGTTAAAAAAATTTGATAAAGATTATCGTAGAGAATTACGCAACAATCAAAAGGCAACATTCAGGGACGATTTAATAGCCGTTCTAAACGATCTGGCAGCGGGAAAACCTTTACCCAAAAGAATGTTTGATCACGCTTTATCCGGAGAATTCAAAGGGAGTCGAGAGTGCCATGTTTATCCCGATCTTCTCTTGATTTATTGTGTTCGCGAAGATAGTGGCGAAATAGTCCTTGCTAGGCTTGGCAGCCATGCCCAATTAGGGCTGTGAGAAAAAACGGCATTTGGAAGCCCAATAAATCTCGCGCCGGGACGAGGCGCGCATGACAGATGGTGTCGCGTAGGCGAAATTGCCGGAGCAGCCGAATGGCGACACTGCCCAACGCTAACTCCACAGGCGTGAGTAGAAGTATTTCATTTTCACATTTCCACATATTTCCACTTGTTGGGTATCTGTCCTCTGTTTTTTGATGTAAAAAACAACACTTCTTAAAAATAACCCGCCGTACACCAAAAAACTGCTGCGTAACAATGTTGTAAACAATATGATAGCTTTGTGTCCTAGAAGCTGTTTATGGTGACGTATTCAAAGCGTATGGAGTTATGTTTTTTTGTTAGAGAAGGGAGATTGACATGGAAAAATCAGCAGCGAACGGTAGCGTTAGGTTGGGTTCTGCATCGGCGGGCGGCTTGGACTATGCGAAAAGCGTATTGAGGGATAGATGCCCTGGCGATTCTCGCTCATTCATGAAATTTGCCGCGTTGTTCGGCGCGGTATTCAGCAAGAAGTCGGAGCGTCATCAAAAAGCATCCTTGCTTCCATGCCGGGAAGCAAAACAGCACGAAGCAAGACACCACGAAGCAAGACATTACAAAAAAGTTGGGTTATCGGCATTCGTGGCAGCGATGTTGTGTATGGGCGTTGCCGCGCAGGCGGCGACGATCACGGTGAACAGTGCTGTTGACGCGCTCACCGATGGCGGCAACTGCACGCTGCGCGGGGCGGTAAATGCTATCAACGCCGGCAGCGATCGAAACAACTGTGTCGCCGTCGTCTCGCCCGATGCTTACGGCAGCAACGACACGATCACATTCGACGCGGCGGTATTCGCCACGCCGACCACCATCGACGTGACCGCCAGTGGCGAAATCGTCATTACCAGAAGCCTCACCATCGAGGGATTGCTGGATGTCGATGACGCTCCGCTGATTACGCTTGATGGCAAGAGCGCCAATCGCATCCTGAATGTCTCCAGCGCTGTCTCTGTTCTTGCTGTTTCGGGGTTGGCTTTTCAGAATGGTAGTGTGGCAGGCTACAGCGACGGCGGCGCGATTTCTGCCAATGGCAGCAGCACCACCGTCATTGTTCGCAACAGCACATTTGAGAACAATCAGGCAGCCCATTACGGCGGCGCGATTTATGCCCGCAACAACGTCAACATCAGCGCCAGCACCTTTGAAGGCAATCAGTCCATCGGCGACGGCGGCGGCGCGATTTAAGCCTCCAACGCCGCCAATATCAGCAACAGCACATTCGAGAACAATCATGCCGCCTACGGCGGCGCGATTTATACCGTTACCGCCGATGTCAGCGACAGTACATTCCGTGACAACCAAACGCTCATCGGCAGTGGCGGTGCGATTTATGCCAGGAGTGTCCTTAACATCAACGGCAGTGTGTTCAGTGACAACAAGTCCGCTAGCTATGGTGGCGCGATCCGCGCCGACGGGACATCTGTGGTCGCGATCAGCAACAGCACATTTTCGGGCAATCAGGCAGAAGGCGACTACGGCGGCGCGATTGCCTTCACAGGGAATACGCTTCGAGCCAGCCACTTGACACTACTCGACAATAGCGCAGCCACAAATGGCGCGGCGATCTACTATGGAGGTAGCGGCAATGGCATCATTCATAACAGCCTTGTCCTTTCCAGTGCCGCGCTTGTCGGCGCGCCGGCATTGTGCGCGGTTGGTGGCGCGGGCAGCATTGGCGGCAGCTACAACATCGAATGGGTGAATGGCGCGGACACGACAAACTGCGGCGGCTCAAACAACGTTTCCGGCGGCAGCGGCGCGATTGGCGCTATTGTCGAAACGACGCTTGCCGACAACGGTGGACCGACGCCAACGCTGGCATTGCCGGCGGGCAGCCCGGCCATCGGCGCGGTAGATCCAAGCGGCGTGACCTCGCAGATGTTCGTCATCGATTCTTCGCAAATATGGTCGACGGGAACATGGGAGGACGCCACGCTCGATCAGCGCGGCGTCGCTCGCGCCACAACGCCAGCGGAACGTTCAATCGGCGCGTTTGAATACAAAGCGCCGCCGCCGCCGCCGGTGAATGCCGCGCCAATTCCTGTTCTGCCCGCGTCGCTCATGCTTTTGTTGGCGTTGGGATTGGCGGGAGTCGGGTTCAGGAGGCTGAAAGTCGCCAAGAGCTGATATTTTCGGAAAGTAATATCTTTTGTAATATCTTCTGAAAACGGCTCAACAAAAGTGGCTCAACGAAAAGGCGGATGATTCCGCCTTTTCGTTTTTCGACTTTGGCGGCGTGTTTTGCCGTTCGCGCAACATATTTAGTTTTGTCTGTTTTCAAGAAAACAATAGTCAGGGGAAAGAGGACAAAATTTTGACGGTGTATTTTGTGTGATAAGAGGTTGACTCATTGCCCGATAAAAGAGTGGAGAAGTTTCTCCGCTCTTTTTTATTACTTTCTATCCGTTGGAAAACGGCGTATGGCGCGTTTTCATCGAAGGGTTATTTATTAATTACGATGATCGTTTTTCGATCATTCAAATAGATAAGCCGCTGTCAAGAAGAACCAACTGTTGTGGTAGTTCGCGGTGGTCAGATTTGCGCCGAGAACGTTATTGGACGCGGCGGGCGCGGCTCCGTCATAAGCCCAATCTTTGCCGCGTAGCCGCTCATAGGCGTAAGTCGCGCGGAGCTTCCAGTTTTTATTCCACTGATAGCTGCCGAAAAGCTGGAACGAACTCATCCGATATGTCGCGTCGGGCAGCGGTTGATTGGTAAACGCTTCGTTGCCGCCCGTGGTGTTGCTCATCGACCACTTCCCGAAATCGTAAACATACAAAAATCCATAATCGTATTGGCGTTCTTCCGGCGTAAAGCGCATGCCGATGCCGACTGTGTTGTTGGCGCTCTTCAAGTCCGCCGTCCAGTTGCGCGTTTGATCAACCGCGGAGGTGGTTCTGTTATTCACCCAGCGGCTGATTTGATCGAACTCTGCCCGCGACCATGTGTAAAATCCGAAAGTGCTCAAGCCTTCCATCGGTATCCACTGAAGATCGATTGTGTACGATGGCGACGCTGATTGTGTTCGTCCCATACAGGTTGCGTCTAAGACATAACCATCCGGCAGGATTTGGTCACTTGTGCCACCGCAATCGGGACCCTTATATTTTCTTTTGTTCCAGTCCGCCAACAGCGATACGGAAACCGTGTCCGTCGGCGTGATATTGAGCGAGCCGTATACGCGGTCTTGTTGATAATCGGCGGCGAGGAATTGTCGCAATGATGGCAATGTATCGAATCCATCGCCCGCCGATACCGTTCCGTCGGTATAGCGCCAACGATAAAGACGCGCGTTATCGAATAGTGAACCTGTGCGTTCAGAACGCTCGTATTTCACCCAGCCGGTAATGTATTCGTTCGCGGTTTTGTGCAGTTCGATCCCCGCCGTTTGATCTTTCGTATCGTCGCGCAAGTTCGCCGCGCTTGGCGAATAATCGGTTTTCTTGAAGTTGTAATAGCCTCGTACCGAAAACCCGGGCATGATCGAATAACCCGCGTCTATATCAAAACGATTTTCTTTTTTAGAGTTTGCGCTGTTATAACGCAACTGCGAGGAGTTGATGGAATCGGGGTCTAAAACGTCGCTCAAATTTACCGCTGGAACGGTGTCGTTGGTGACAACATTATAAAGGTCGAGCGGCGTTTTGTTGTCGTATTCGTAATAACGATAGCGCGCTTTGACGCTCAATTTAGGCAGCGGGCGGCTCGTCAGTGATAAATTGGCGAGTTTCGTATCAACTTTTCCATCCAATGAATTGCGCGGCAACGCCGGTGAATCCAACGCGGGCGTATTGATCGTATAGGGTAAAAAAGATTGGTTTTGCCGACTTATCCCATAGGAGAGAACGCCGGTGATTCTGGTCGAGAGTGGCAAGTTGTAGCCGCCGGAAACCCGTAGTTGATGATAATGATTGTCGGGGAAAAACGAGCTTTGTCCGAAGCCATTCGGAAAACCTGTACCGGAGGTCCACGCCGCTGGCGCGTGGTAGGCGTTTTGCCAAGTGATGCGGTCGTCGCCCGCATCGTAATGCGAATAATAGTAACCGGCTTCAAGTTGCGCTTTGTCCGTGCTCCAGCGTATTTTAGCGTCGATCTGATCCGTGCTGTCGTCTAATGAATATGGAAAAATCGCCGAACGCGGTGAACCGCCATGCCCAAAAACGCCACTCATCAGATAGGTTCCATCACGCTGGTCGCGGCGAAAATCGACCAGCGCTTGAATTTCGGGCGTGATGAATACGGAACCACCAAGTTTATAAGTATTTCGTTTCAACGCGACATCGTAAGATTTCAGCGCCGCTTCGATATCGACTGACGACATGGGTGGCTGACCGGCGATGCCCGGAAAACCGCTCGGCAACGTTAAATGATTGCTGCCCAGACCATCGTAAATAAAGCGTGTCGAATCGCTGATATTGTGCGGTATGCCTTGATAACTCGCCGTCAGACTATACGTACCTTGTTTACCCAAGCTACCGTTGAATTGCCGAGAATCAAGTCCGATATTGGTCCCCGAAAGATTCCAATAATCGGCGCTTGCCGCGTCTTTCTTCACGAAGTTGAAACCGCCGAACCAATAAAGTTTGTCTTGCGTAAGCCCCGTCCATTCGCCTACCTTGAATGAATCTTCGTTATTGATCATGATTCCCAACTCGATGTGATTTTCGTCGTATCGGCTCATATCTGCGCCGCGGTTCATCGGCACCCAGAAATACGGTTCCGCGAAAAGCGGCATTGCCAATATCGTTGCGATTGCCGCAACGAAAGGCATGACGAGCCATCGCGTATTAGTATTACTTTTATCAAAACGGTTCGTTTTCATCGTTTTTTCCTTCAATAATCGTCGTCAGCGAGTAAAGCGCCCACCTGCCGGATGATTGCTGCCGTGAATCTTCGTATGGCAATTCTGGCAGCTCATACTGAGCATCTTGTCTGCGGCGACGGCAGGCGGCAAATTGGAGCCGGAGAAAAACTGCGGCGGATGCCCCATCGTCGGGATATGACATTGCTGGCACAACTGTGGGCGACGCGCCTTTAATAGCGGTATGTTGTTCGTGCCGTGTGGCGAGTGACAATTGACGCAACTATCGCGCACGGGCGTATGCTCCCATAAAAATGGTCCGCGTTTTTCCGCGTGGCAGGTATAGCAAGTATCGTTGATCGTGTCTTTGATCATCAGACGGTCAGCTTCGCTGCCGTGCGGTTGGTGGCATGAAACACACGACATTTGTCCGGTACGAATCGGATGCGTCGAAATGCGCATGATTTCCGCGCGTATGTTTTTGTGGCAGGTGAAACATACGCCTGCTTGCGTCGTTTGCGTGGTGACCTGATCCTTTGTGGTGTGCATCGTGTGGCAATCGGTACACGCGACATTGGCGCGCTCATGCGCGCCGCCTTCCCAGTGCATTCGGTTGCCTCCTTGATGACAGACGAGACACTTTGCCACTTTTTCGGTGTGCGGCGTCGTTTTATTAAAAACCGTTTCGGGTTTTTCTTCGATTGGATTTTCGATATGTTGATTCGCCTTGCCGTGGCAAGACAGACATTGATTACCATCACCCCACGGCGTGCGCGCGTCACCCGAAACGCCATGACGTGTCGAAATCATTTTGTCGTATTGCTCTTGATGGCATGCCGCACATTGCGCGACCAACTCTTCGGTGGTCATTGGCGCATTCGCCGCTTGCGCGTCGGCTGGCGATTCGGTTTTTGAAGTGTCTGCTACCGGAGCATGGGTTGATATTTCGGCTTTCGCTGGCGCGGCGTCGGCGCTTTTTGGTTCAGCGGCAATGGCAAAGGCTGTGTTACCTAACGCCGCCACAATGACGTAAAACCTTAAAAAAGAAAGAAAAGCATGTTTTTTCATAATGATAACCTGCACATATAATTATCTGATCACTTTTTGAAGCCAATTTGTTGACAAAAATTATCAACAATATTTTCTTAAAAATCTACTTTCGTTCGGAATTTATGCAGAGATATATCCTATAAATTTGATCTATATCAAAATTATGACGAATACAATTTTTGGCGTTGTGGTTTTTATGGATGGTCAGTAAGGTGATTCGTGAATCGTAAGCCCCTTTTAGGACAGATCGGAACTAGCGTTTTCGATCATTTTGGACATGTTTCTACGAACATTGATCCATCGAGCGCGTCACCGTACGTTCGCGGGATATTTGTCAGTTCCTCCCGTATCGCACGCGGATAAAAATCGCGCAAAATTCGGACAAAAATCCTGCGAACGTGTAAGGTTACGATACTTACCGATGGCGCTGATTCATACGGTGACTTGGCGATTGGCGGTCTTTGTTTTATAATCGCGCCCTCCGGGTCGTTAGCTCAGTTGGTAGAGCAGCGGACTTTTAATCCGTTGGTCGCAGGTTCAAATCCTGCACGACCTACCATATTATTAATATAAATCAATGGCTTATATTCTTTTGAGTCATTGACTTGAATCTCCTTCTTCCTTTCCTGTAGCTTGATCGCAGCCAGTGAATGATGAATCAAACCGTGACGTGACAACGCTAAGTCATCCGGCGCGAGATGTGCATACTGGCACACTATATTTCTGAACATTTCTGATTAGGTATTTAGTCCCGCATCCGCTGGCGCTATTCCGCCTTCCTACAGACAGCGCGTCGAGTGATTCAAGAACGCTTAAGATCGTTGGCAAAGTGTTACGGTATCAATATCAAGTCTAATCGGGTTTTCCGGCAGTTCTCCGTTGAATACAGTCCAACTCAGGTCAAGCATTCATGAATCAATGAAGCGGTCGAAAAAATAAATCGTATCATCAAAGATACGCTTACCAAGCGTTGACTAGAATTACCTAAAAAACTGTGTTTTGAAAATATTAAAAATAGCTCAGTCTAAAAAAAAGAGCTTACTTAAGGGGAAATATCAAAAGCATAAAGCATTCTTTTCTGCTATTTGAAAAACTCTTCCTATATTTTTTTAAGTTCTTGTTGACATTGCGTCTTTTTTAGTGCAATATTAAACATATATGATTACTATGTTTTGTTATTTTTAACAGGTTCTAACTCGATGGAACTACTGGATTTGGTCGGAAATACACCGTTGCTTGTTCTGCCCGCCGTATCGAAAAGTGTGGCGGCAAGGGATATTATGCTCTTTGCAAAAGCGGAGTTTTTTAATCCATCGGGATCGGTCAAGGATCGCGCCGCGAAAGCGATGATTTTGGGTGGGTTACGTGAAGGGTTACTTGCAAAAGGTAAAACGATCATCGACGCGACAAGCGGCAATACCGGCATTGCTTACGCGATGATCGGCGCGGCGCTTTCTTTTCCGGTAAAAATCTATTTGCCCGCCAACGCCAGCGCCGAACGTAAAGGAATGATCCGGCATTATGGCGCGGAAATCGTCGAAACAAGTCCGTTGGAAGGTTCGGACGGCGCGTATTGGGCGGTGAAAGAAGAAATTGCGGCTCACCCCGAAAAATATTTTTATCCTGATCAATATCATAATGACGCGAACTGGAAAGCGCATTACACGACGACCGCGCCGGAAATTTGGACGCAAAGCGAACAGAGGATTACTCATTTTATTTGCGGGATGGGCACTTCCGGTACTTTTGTCGGCGTATCCAGACGGCTCAAGGAATACAAAACCAATATTCGGACGATAGCGATTCAACCCGATTCGCCGTTTCATGGCATCGAGGGCACGAAGCACATGGCGAGCACATTGAAGCCCGGGTTTTACGACGAAACGTTGCCGGACGAGGTGATCGAGATCAGCACGGAAGGAGCTTATGCAATGAGCCGTCGCCTGGCGCGTGAAGAAGGCATTCATGTGGGCATAAGCTCCGGCGCCAATGTGTTGGGCGCTTTGAAGTTGGCGGAAACTTTGCCGAGTGGTTCGGTGGTCATCACGATTCTATGTGATACCGGCGCTCGTTATGTGACCGATCAATTCTGGAGCGGTCATGATTAAACTATATACGATATTAGTCGAGGCAATCCGGCAGGAGGGGGAGAAAACTTATCCCAACGAATGCTGCGGCTTCATACTGGGGCAAATCAAAGAAGATGGCGTGAAAGAAGCGGAAACGCTGATTCCGATCAAAAACGCGCGAGAGGCTGAAGAGCAATATCATCGTTTTGAAATAGGACCGGAAGATTTTATAAAAGCCGATAATCAGGCGCGCAAGGAAAATCAGGAGATCATTGGATTTTATCATTCGCATCCCGATCATCCCGCCTATCCTTCCGAATACGACAGGGAACACGCCCTGCCTTTTTATTCGTACATTATCGTCAGTGTGGATAAAGGTACGGCGTCCGCGATTACCAGTTGGGAACTCGAGGCGTCGGATCGATCACGTTTTATTGAGGAGAAAATAGTATGGCAATAAGAATTTACATTCCTACCGCTTTGCGCGGTTTTACCGATCGTAAAGGTGAAGTATTGGTGGAAGGTAATACGGTAGGCACAGCGCTTACAGCGCTAATCCAAGTATACCCCGACATCAAGCCACATCTTTATCACAACGGTGGCGTTGAGCTGCGATCATTCATCAATATTTACGTTGGGGAATCCAGTATCAAAAAACTGGATGGTCTTGAAACCAAAGTCCCCGAAGGCGGTTCCATTATGCTGGTTCCCGCCATTGCGGGAGGAAGTATCCGTTAATGGAAAGCGTGATCAAAAACCACGAACTGCCTGATTTAAGCAACGACGAAATCAGCCGATTTAGTCGGCATTTGCTTTTGCCGGAAGTCGGTATCGATGGGCAAAAACGCCTCAAGGCGGCAAAGGTGCTCATCGTGGGCACGGGCGGATTAGGCGCGCCTTTGGTATTGTATCTTGCTGCCGCCGGTGTGGGCACATTGGGTATCGTGGATTTTGATTCGGTGGAGGAGTCCAATCTGCAGCGGCAAGTGATCCACGGGATACGTGATGTGGGGCGTCCCAAGGTGGCGTCGGCGCGGGATCGCATCAAGAACATCAACCCGGGCTGTAACGTAATCACTTATAACACGGCGTTGACGAGCGCTAACGCGCTGGAGATATTGAAGGACTATGATGTGGTCGCGGATGGCACCGATAATTATCAAACGCGCTATCTGGTCAACGACGCCTGTGTGCTTTTGGGCATTCCCAATGTCTATGGATCGATCTTCCAGTTCGAAGGACAGGCGTCGGTATTTTACGCCAAAGAAGGTCCGTGTTATCGCTGTCTTTATCCTGAACCGCCGCCGCCCGGACTCGTGCCTTCCTGCGCCGAAGGCGGCGTGGTGGGCGTATTGCCGGGAATCGTGGGCAGCTTGCAGGCGAATGAAGTTATCAAACTCATCGTGGGCTCTGGTACCGGTTCGCAAAATCCTTCCACGAGTCTCATTGGGCGATTACTTTTATTCGATGCGTGGGCATTGAAATTTCGCGAGCTTCAGTTGGATAAGGATGATAATTGTCCTGTGTGCGGAGAACATCCCAGCATCCACGAATTGATCGATTATGAGCAATTCTGCGGTCTCAAGAGAACGTCGGACGAAACGCCGGTGGAAATCATCGAACCGAAAGAACTCAAGGCGCGTCTGGACGCGGGCGATTCCCTGCAAATCATCGATATTCGTGAACCGCACGAACGGGCAATCATCAAATTCCCGCAAGCAAAAACCATTCCTTTGGGGCAAATGGTTCGTCGTATCGACGAATTCAATCCGAAAGTGGATTCGGTATTCATTTGCAAGATCGGGCAACGAAGTATTTTTGCAATACGCGCTTTACAAGAGGCTGGTTATACAGGAAGGCTTCTCAATCTGCGTGACGGACTTAACGGTTGGGCCAAAGAAGTAGATCGGTCTTTTCCAATTTACTAATATTAATTTTACTTAAGGAGAAAGAAATGTCGGAAAAAGCATTGAAAGCATTAGGACGCGATGCCGCCTACCAACTTGCGAACGTTGCCAAAACACGTCCTCAATACGGCGCGTTGACACCCAAGTGGTTGTCGAGAGTCTTGGAGTTCAAAGGGCTTGAATCGGGCATTTATCGCGTGAACCGAGTGGTGGAAGGAGAAACGCCGCTTGATGCGTTGTGCAACCAAGACCCCAAGAAAATAGATATTCCCAAAGGCTATATTGAATACGAAACCAAGCCGCGCGAATACCGGCTTTCTTCGATCTCTACAATTGTCAATGTGGATACAAAAATACAAGATGTGTACAGTGTTCCTTACGATCAAACGCAAGAACAAATCGCGCTTGCGGTAGAAAGTTTGAAAGAACGGCAAGAAAGCCAAATCATCAATAACGACGATTACGGTCTTCTGAAAAACGTGGCGGACAGCCAGCGTATTCAACCTCGTTACGGTCGTCCGATACCCGATGATTTGGACGAACTGATTACCAAAGTGTGGAAAGATCCTTCTTTCTTTCTCGCGCATCCGCGCGCTATTGCGGCATTCGCGCGTGAATGCACTCGTCGCGGCGTGCCGCCGGCTACGGTGAATATCGCGGGTGGTACGTTCATTTCCTGGCGTGGTATTCCCATTATCCCAACGGATAAACTTTTCGTGGACGGACTCAAAAGTCCGACGGCTAAAACTGGGAAAACCAATATTCTGCTTGTTCGCACGGGAGAAAGTAAACGCGGCGTAGTCGGGTTGTATCAAACGGGGCTGCCTAGTGAACAAGCGCGGGGGATTTCAGTGCGTTTTCGCGGTATCGATGATAATGGTGTCGCCTCGTATTTGCTTTCGGTTTATTGCTCCGCGGCGATTCTGGCGACGGATGCCTTGGCGGTATTGGAAGACGTAGAAGTCGGGGATTATTATGACTATACCCAAAACCCCGTATAATCCCGCCGATTACGGATTGCCTTCCGAAGCGGATCTGGCGCGTTTTGCTTCTCTCTGGTTTTCTGAGTTTGACATTGCGCAGGTCGAGGATTCCAAAGTAGTAGCGGATGAGATTGTAAGTGAAAGCGAAAGCCATTTGTCGCCGACCCTGCAATTTGCGCGTAATACTCCGGCGTATTCTCCAAAAGTATTATCCAAAGAGCAATTGGAAATAATGCCGTATTTGACTGAATCTGCAATCGCCACGGATTTGCCCGCGAATCGCGGCGAAAATTCGAGCGCGCGATACGTCGGCGCCAAGAGCATCGACGCGATTCGTGCCGATTTTCCGATTCTTTCCGAGAAGATCAATGGTCACGATCTCGTCTGGTTGGATAACGCGGCAACGACGCAACGTCCCAAAGCGGTGATCGAGCGCCTCGTTCATTATTATGAGCACGAAAACTCGAACGTGCATCGGGGCGCGCATGAACTTGCGGCGCGATCTACCGATGCGTATGAGGGAGCGCGTGAGAAAGTCGCCCGCTTCATCGGCGCGCCGTCGGCGGATAATATCGTATTCGTCCGCGGAACGACCGAAGGCATCAATCTGGTTGCGCATGCTTATGTGAAGCAATTATTGAACCCCGGAGACGAGATCATTCTCACCTTGCTGGAACATCACGCCAATATTGTACCCTGGCAAATCATTGCTGGAGAAACAGGCGCGTTGATTCGTGTTGCGCCCGTCGACGCAAGTGGACAGATCGTTTTATCGGAATACGAACGGCTCTTCAATCATCGCACTCGTTTTGTCTCGGCGCCTCAGGTATCCAATGCGTTGGGTACGATTACACCTATTGCCGAAATGATCCACATCGCCCACGCGCATGGCGCGCGCGTTCTGGTCGATGGCGCACAAGGCGTTTCCCATATACCGGTCAATGTAAGCGCGCTCGATGCGGATTTTTATGTTTTTTCGGGACACAAGATATTTGCTCCTAACGGTATTGGCGCGTTATACGGCAAAGAAGAGGTATTAGAAGCGGCAAAACCTTATCAGGGCGGCGGCAATATGATTGCCGACGTGACGTTCGAGCGGACGCTTTATCAGAAACCGCCAGCCAAATTTGAAGCCGGAACTGGAAGCATCGCCGACGCGGTGGGATTGGGTGCCGCGCTGGATTATGTGTCGATTATCGGCATGGAACATATCGCGGCGTGGGAACACGAGCTTGTCCAATACGGAACGAAAGAACTTTCCAGAGTACAGGGATTGCGTCTTTTGGGAAACGCGACGGAAAAAGCCAGTGTGCTTTCTTTCGTGCTGGAGGGTTTCGATCTCGATAAAGTAGGAAAGTATTTAAACACGAAAGGAATCGCAGTTCGCGCAGGGCATCATTGCGCCCAGCCCATTCACCGATTTTTCGGCGTGGAAGGCTCGGTTCGTCCTTCGGTGGCTTTTTATAATACGTTTGAAGAAATCGACAAACTGGTACGCGCGCTTTTCGAGCTGACCGGAAAGAGATGGTAATGCAATGGACACTCGCTTGAAATATTTGACGAATCTACTGACAGAAAGTTATGCAAAACACGAAGAGATCATCAAAATAAATTCGATCAATCTCTTGAACCGCAAACTTATTGTCGATATCGTCGAAAAACTGCGCAGTCTGATATTTCCCGGATATTTTGGAAAGAAAAATATATCGGCAGCATCAGTAGAATATTATACGGGATATCTTCTGGAAGAATTGAGCTTTTCGTTGTCGGAACAAATCGCGCGCGCCTTGAAGCACAGCGGCGATTACGCCGACTTGGATGATAGCGTGGTCGCCGGTAAGGCAAAGGAAATTAGCTTTCAGTTCTTATCCAAATTGCCAGAAGTTCGCGCTTATCTTGCCGACGATGTGTCCGCTTCATTCGATGGTGATCCAGCGGCATTTAGTTTAGATGAAATCATTTCTTCTTATCCGGGTATTTACGCGATTACGGTATACCGTTTGGCGCACGAGCTTTACGAGCTTGCCGTGCCTTTGATTCCGCGCGTGATGACCGAACACGCGCATAGCGTTACCGGCATCGACATCCATCCGGGCGCGGTGATCGGGCATCATTTCTTCATCGATCACGGAACGGGCATCGTGATCGGCGAGACGTCGATCATTGGCAATTTTGTGAAAATATATCAAGGCGTGACGCTAGGCGCGCTTTCCACACGCGGTGGACAAACACTGAAACAGGTCAAACGCCATCCAACGATAGAAAATCACGTGACGATCTATTCCGGCGCCTCCATCATGGGCGGCAGTACCGTCATTGGCGAAGGCGTCGTGATTGGCAGCAACGCTTTCGTCACTAAATCGGTGCCCGAAAAGACCAAAGTCAGCGTCAAGAATCCTGAGTTGCAATTTAAACCGGCGACTTCTGGAAAAGTGGTATCTGTCGAACTGGAGCAAACCGAGTTTTGGGATTGGATGATTTAAGGACGGCTTTATAAAGGAAAAACAGAGTTTTTCAGAATATTGTTTTTACTCGATTGTTGATATAATTATCAATTCGATAATTTCAGCGCGGTCTAGAAAATGTAATAATGGACGCATTTTGTAGCTACCGTGATTGTTGAATGACGCCCGTCCAGCGCAATAATAGCATGACGCCAGGGAAAAGCGATGGCGAGAAAAAGACAAAAGTCTATCCGACGGTTATTGCCGCGTCGATTTTTGTGTTTTTTCTTTCCATGCCTCATGTTTTCTTTATGATATATGTTCCGGCGATTCCATTACTGATATGGATGATGGTCAATTTGGCTCGCGCCATTCGTGACCCAAAAACGAGAAAAATTCGTTTGGCGCGTATAGCGATCTGGATAGTTGCTATTGGTTTTGTTTGCGGCATTCACCGTGTGATGTATGTGATAACCCGCAGTTACGCCGATGAGGTCATAGTAAAGATCGACCAATTTTCAAAAACGCATGGATATTGTCCGGAAACATTGGAAGATATGGGAATCGACCGGCAGCAATTCAAAGAAGCGCTTGGATTTGCGAGCTATTCATGCCAAGACGGAAACCCAAGTCTATATTATGCCGCCACTTTCATTATTTACGATACTTATTCTTATGATTTTGAACAAAGTATCTGGGAATATCGAGATTGATCGTAAAATAGCGATTGGGTTCTGGATTGAATGAAAATGGAAACACATTCCTCTGGGAAAACTTCTACACCTCGTATCGTTATTTTGACCGGCGCGGGTATTTCGGCGGAATCGGGCATTCCGACATTCCGAGCCAGCGACGGCTTATGGGAACAACATCGGATCGAAGATGTCGCGACGCCGGAAGCATTTTCGCGTCGCCCGCAACTCGTTCAAACGTTTTATAACGAGCGACGGCGCAAATTATTGAGCGTCGATATCAAACCGAATCCGGCGCATATTGCGTTGGGCGCGTTGCAGCGACGATTTCCTGAAACTGTCACCATCGTCACGCAAAATATCGACAACCTACACGAACGCGGCGGCGCGTTCAACGTGCTGCACATGCACGGCGAACTTTTGAAGGTACGTTGCGTGCGTTGCGCTACTGTGATCGAATGGGCGCGTGACGTTGAAATGGGTGACCACTGTGCCGTTTGCGGGGCGGGGTTGCGCCCGCATATCGTTTGGTTTGGCGAGATGCCTTTTTATATGGACATCATCACCGATGCGTTGCGGCAAGCGGATTTATTCGTTTCTATCGGTACGTCGGGCAACATTTATCCGGCAGCGGGCTTTGTTGCCGAAGCCAAAACATACGGCGCGGCAACGCTCGAAATCAACCTCGAACCCTCAGGAAATCGGGCGTTTTTTGACGAAGGTTTGTATGGACGCGCTTCCGAAAAAGTACCAGAATGGGTCAATGGTTTTTTGCAAAATTAAACCAGTTATTTAATTGAAGTACGATGTTATTTATAATTAGGTAAATTCTTTATTTGATCAAGAATTACATGAAGAAACATTAAATATCTGTTTGGGTCGAAAGTGAGGACAGATCACATCCTCATGATGCATTTAACGGAACGGATCAGCGCTCATAGAAGCAAGGTTCAGAATAGAACACCTCGAACAATCCGATATTTTCAACAAATCCTGCTGCGCAATGATGTTCGAGAGCGCCCACGGCGCAATTTCTTTGACAAATCGCCGCTTTTCCCGGCAACGTTGCCCCGTTTTTGCCTCGAATCGCCTCGGACAGCGGCGATTCTGCCCGTCCCCGGGGTCAGAAGACCTTGATCCCAGCCTCCTGGAAATAAACCAGCCGCTTCAGGTTATAGCAAGCCGCCATCATCGTCTGCAAAGTCAATGTGCGAATCGATCTCGGAGAGCGGGTCTCCCAGCGCGTCGATCTTCTGGCGGTGATGTTCGTTGGCGAACAGGTCGGTCTTGATGGCGCTACGCGGTTTCATCGGTATGGGGGCAGGCGTCAGAACGGCGTAATTTTACCAGATGGGCGGGGTTTTCGAGGCGCCCAATAGTTGAAAACGCTGGTTCCGATCTATCCTAAAAAAGGGCGGTTTCTATCCGATGGTATGTGTGGATTTTTAGGTCGGGTGGTGGTCGAGGCGATAAGAAAGGATGGATTATGACGTTTCTGTAATTAGCGGCTTGTCAATTCGGCGGAACCTCAAATGTAGTCGTCATTGTCGAACATCCTTTGGGGCATGACTCGCGATTTTTGATGGGTAAGGTATCATGAGTCTATGATAATCAACCTTTCGCTCATTTTTACGGCATTTCTGCTGGTATTGCTTAACGGTTTCTTCGTCGCCGCAGAGTTCGGACTGGTGAAGCTGCGGCAGACACGCGTCAAGGCGATTGCAAAAACGTATGGTTGGCGCGGTCGCATTTTGATGAAAGTTCACGAGCATCTTGACGCTTACCTTTCTGCTTGCCAGTTGGGGATCACGCTGGCTTCGCTGGGTTTGGGTTGGATCGGCGAACCCGCGTTTGCGCGGCTGCTTTATCCGTTATTCGCCGCAGTGGGCATTGAAAACGCGAATGTGCTGCACGGGCTTTCGTTTTTTATCGCGTTTTTCATGATTTCTTATCTGCACATCGTCGTCGGCGAACTGGCGCCGAAATCGTTGGCAATCCGCCAATCGGAAAAGATCGGGGTGTGGACGGCGACGCCATTGTATGTGTTTTACTGGATGATGTATCCGGCGATTTGGATTTTGAATCACAGTTCCAATTATCTTTTACGCATGATGGGATTGGATGTGAGCGCGCAGCACGACAGCGATTACGCGCCGGAGGAATTGAAAGTCATTTTACGCGGTTCGCGCATGGCGGACGGTTACACGAAAGACGAGTGGCGCGTTTTGGCGCAAGCATTGGATTTTCGCGATCTTGATGTCGGTGATTTGATGCGCCCGGCGAACGAAATGGTTGCGCTTTCGGCGAAGGACGATACCGATGTCAATATCGAGAAAATGATCGACAACCGTTTCAGCCGTTATCCTTATCTCGATGAGGCGGGGAAGGTCAAGGGCATTATCCACGTCAAAGACGTATTTCCGATTGTGAAGGATGGTAAGCCTATTTCGTTAGATGATCTGGCGAGACCGATCGAGACGGTATCGACTCATCTGTCCGCGGCGGATCTTTTCCGCCGGTTTCAGGATGGCGCGCCGCATTTTACGGTAGTAACGACACAGCAGGGACGACCGGTCGGCTTTATCACGCTGGATAATTTATTGGGCGCATTGGTCGGTGAAATCAGCGATGAATTCCGTCAGAACAAGAACGAGTGGAAAAGACTCGACGACGGTACTTTGATGGGGAAGGGTAGCCTGACGATTTTTTCGCTGGAACGTGTTTTGGGGATAGATATCGAAGAAACCGGCGTTGATACGGTTGGCGGGTTGGTCATGCAGAAGTTGGGTAATGTGCCTACCGAAAGACAAAGAGTCACATTCGATCGTTTCGATGTCGAAGTGGAGAAGATGAAAGGACCGCGCATCGTGCGTGTGCGCGTTTATCCCAAGCTGGAAGCGAACGAGACGGCATAACGGATGAGCGCGCTTTGTTATAATGGACTTCAACGAATTCAGCGCGTTTTTTCATGAATCAACTTAATTTCGATAGCCTGCAACTGTACAAGCGTTTGCTTGGCTATCTTCGCCGCTATCTCAAAACTTTCGTCGTCTCGCTGATCGCGATGGCATTGGCGGCGGTGACGGAACCGATATTTGTATCATTGATGAAACCGTTGATCGATGAAGGTTTCGTCGGTAAGGATATGCATACGGTGGTATGGGTGATTTTGTCGATCATCGGGCTTTTTTTATTGCGTGGCGCGGCGAGCTTTGTCAACGATTATTCGACCGCGTGGCTATCCAGTCATCTGGTGCAATCTTTGCGTCAGGAATTGTTCTCGCGTTTGTTGCGGTTGCCGGTCTCCTATTATGAAAATAATTCTTCGGGACGCATGATTTCTCGCGTCACCAACGACGTCAATCAGATCACCGAAGCGGGCTTCAACGTGATTACCGTAACGGTCAAAGATGGTGTCGTGATTATTGGGTTGCTTGGTCTTTTGTTTTATACCGATTGGCAATTGACGTTGATTTGTCTTTTGGTTTTTCCGACGGTGACGCTTTGCATCAAACTCATCAGCAGAAGGTTACGCAGGTTGTCGCGCGAAAATCAGCAGCAAGTCGGCATGTTGACGCAAGTATTGAACGAAACTATCGATTGTCATCGGGTGGTGAAAATTTATAATGGCGAAAAATACGAAAGTGATCGCTTTGGAGAAAGAACCAAAGCGCTTCGTCACAATATAGTCAAGCAGCGCGCTACATCATCTATCAATACGGTAGCGACGCAAACGATCATCGCGTTTGCTCTGTCGGCGGTTTTGTATTTTGCGGCGATGCGCTCGTTCCACGGCGCGATTACCACCGGAGACTTTATCGCGTTTTTGACGGGAATGCTGATGTTGTTCGCGCCGATCAAGCGCATTACCAATATTACCCAAAGCTTGCAACGCGGCTTGGCGGCGGCGGAGAGCGTTTTTGCTTTTCTCGATGAAACTGTAGAGCCGGACGATGGAAAAATAGAGCTGAAGCAAACGCAAGGCGCGTTATCGTTCGATAACGTAGTTTTTCGCTATCCAGGCGCGGAACGCAATGCGTTAGACTATTTTTCGCTGGAGATTAAAGCGGGCGAAACGTTGGCATTGGTCGGTGTGTCTGGCAGCGGCAAGACGACATTGGTCAATATGATTCCTCGCTTTTATTTGCCTCAGGAAGGTGTGATTCGGTTGGATGGTGTTCCACTTGACGAATTTACTATGGCGAGTTTACGCGCGCAAATCGCGTTGGTTAGTCAAGAAGTCGTATTGTTTAACGATACGGTAGCGGCAAATATTGCTTATGGACATTATGGGCAAGCGTCGCATGAGGAAATCGTCGAAGCGGCGCGGGCAGCCAATGCGCTAGAATTTATCGAGCAAATGCCGGAAGGCTTTGGTACCCTGATCGGAGAAAGAGGACTCCGTTTGTCGGGAGGGCAACGTCAGCGTTTGGCGATTGCGCGGGCGTTACTCAAGAATGTGCCGATTCTGATCCTTGACGAAGCGACCAGCGCGTTGGATACGCAGTCAGAGCGGCTAGTTCAAACGGCGTTGGAGAACCTGATGAAGAATCGCACGACTATCGTGATCGCGCATCGACTATCGACTATCGAAAACGCCAACCGCATCGCGGTGATGGAACACGGGCGACTGGTAGAACTGGGCGCGCATCACGAATTGCTGAATCGAAATGGTATTTACGCGAAACTTCATCGACTGCAATTCAATCAATCGTTATCGACAAAGGAGAAGGAATGACTTCCGATGTATCGGTGGCGGTTATCATTGCCGCGCATAATGAAGAACGTTATTTACCGGAAACGCTGGACAGTTTGCGGAAACAGACATTGGGTATGGAGAATCTAGAAATCATCTTAATCGATGATGCTTCCACCGACGCAACGTTGACCATTTTCAAAGATTTTCAAAAGGAGGCGCCTCATTGCGTCGTTGAGCACGTCGAATATCGAAATATTGGTAAAGTGCGTAATGTGGGTATCGACAAAGCGACCGCGCCTTTCCTTCTTTTTTTGGACGGTGATGATTTGCTTGCGCCGAACGCCTGTGAGCAGATGTTGGAAACATTACATTCGACGCATTGTGACATGGTGATGACACCACTGTATCGTTTCTCCGAAAAAGACGGTTCGATTGATTTTACGAAAGCGCAAATCGGAACGGTGACGATTGAAACGAGTAAGAAAATCTGGGAGATGTTGTTGGAACATCGTAAGGTTATGGGACATCTCATTGGTCGTTTGTTTTCTCGGCATTTGTTTTCATCTCTGCGCTTTCCGCCAATGCTGTGTTATGAGGATGTTTATCTTTTCCCCGATATTTTGGAAAAAACAGAGAAAGTGGCTATTTACGATGCGCCACTTTATTTTTACCGTTTACGTCAAGGGAGTGTTTCATCGACGTTGACGAACGATAAAGCTTGCTTGATGTTTGATGTCTTGGAAAAATTCAGAACGCGGGTTTCGAGCGAAAAACAAAGAAGACTATTCGAAGCCATGTGCGTCGGACGATGCGCGATCATGTCTGATCATGTCGCTGATTTAAGCGATGAGAATCGAGAGCGTATCCGCGCGTTGATCAGCGCGATCCCCGTATGGAAATATTTGATATCTCCTACCGTGCGGACTAGTCGCAAACGTTTATTTCTACGCCTAAAAAGAGCATTCCAAGCATAACGAGAGGACGTGAAATCTGGCAATGCGATTGGTGTCGAAATTTTCTCCTGTTCATTTGATATACGCCTTCGCGTTGATCACACTTTCCTTATGCGCCATTTTCCCGATGGAAGCGCGTCAGTTATTTTATTTTACATGCGGACTTGCGGCGTTGTTTTGGTTGTTCGAGCGCAAAGAAACATCGAGATGCGTTTGTGTTTTATTGATGTTGATCGTAGGATACGCGGCTTACCGTTTTTTTCACACAGTCATCGATGCCAATACACTTTTTCCTCTGAGTGATTCGGAACGAGTTTCCATTTCGATTGCCCAAAGATTTTTTATGGGCGCAATATTGATCGGTTATTTATTAACGCGTCGAGAGCAGATCGAGATCAAATGGTTACTTGCGGCGCTGATGGTTACGATATTGCTGATCATGATTTACGTTGGGTATATCGGCTTCGTTCTGGAACAGAACCGGGGGGATCGCGTGCAACGGGCAACAGTTTTCGCGTATGAGATCATGGCAATTTATTTGGTTTATTTAGGATTGTGGCTGGAGCGCGAAGAAAGGAATGGATGGTTGCATTATTTTATGTTTGGCGTGATTTGTTCGGTGGTTTTATATATTGTAGTATGGACGGAAACACGGGCGGCGTTGATTTGTTTTTTTCTGGGTAGCCTATTACTTTTTTTGTTGAGTCGGCATGTGAATACATACTTGTTTCTGATTGTAGGCATGATTGTGAGCATGGTAATCGTTTCACTCTTTTTTTCTGAAACAATCAAACCGCGTTTTCTAGAAGCAAGGCAGGATATCGTCCAGTATCGGTCGGGAGAAAACAAAGAAACTTCTTTGGGAATACGTTTTGAGCTTTGGCGTTCCGCATTGATGAGCTTCAGGCAATCACCGCTTTTGGGCTCTGGCTACGAAAAACGGTCGGAAATCATCGAGCAGGCAATTTCCGAAGGCAAATTGGATCGTTCTCTGTCGTACTATAAAACAATTAATATTCACAACGAGTTTTTGGAAGAGCTTTCATTGCGTGGTCTCGTCGGTGTTGCTTTACTGGCGGGGTTGTATGGTTATCTTTTATGGTTGGCGTTACGGCAAAACAGAAATTTACCTTTATTGGGATTGATACTTTCTTATCTATTTTTCGGTCTGACCGATGTTCTGTTTTGTAGCCGAGAGGCAACGATATTGTTTTTGGTCTTATTGGCACTCGTTCTTTCTCAACCCACCTATTCATCAAAAATGCCATGAAACCGCTGCGTATTACGCGCCTAGAATGCACAAGCTACGCTGGATGTTTATTCAGCGGGCGTCGCGAAAAATATACGCAGAAGAAATAAAGATGATTGATACGCCTATGCGGTTTCTGCACATGATCAACCTTCGTAACGTCGGTGGTGTGGAGCGGATGTTCGCCGAGTTTATCGTAGCGCCGCCGCCTTTTCCGGTAGAGCATCATATCATTGGCGAACATCCGGAAATTGCTGAAGCTCTAAAAGAAACAATATTAAGAAACGCGCGCTTCGTATCCGTGCGTCGATGGGGTGTGCCGCCCAAAAAACCACGTTGGTTTTGGCAATGGCGATACCGACATTTGATCAAGAATATTCGTCCCGACAGAATTGTCGTATGGAATCAATTCCTTGATTTCGACTTTCCCGTCGATTGCCCGATAATTTATTATGAACATGGCGGCGCGTGGTATCCGCAAAATCCTGAAGTGGCTTGTCGTTTTTTTTCTCAAATCGACGCGGCTGTGGCTGTATCATACGCTGCGCAACGTATGCTGGTATTGAAGTATCAGGTTTCACAGAAAATTCATATTAAAAGAAATAGATTACTGGATTACGCAAGACCGAGTATGCCGGTATCCTCGCGTGCCGGATTCGCCAAACCGCGTTCGGTACAAATCGGCAGCGCGGGACGATTGGCGCCGGTCAAGTGTATGGGTTTAATCGTATTGGCGGTCAAGCGGCTGAGAGAGCGGGGGATCGACGCTAGCGCGACCATTGCGGGAGAGGGTAGAGAGCGTCCGATATTGGAAGCTTTAATCGCGGAATATCGATTGCAATCGAATGTGCGGCTTATCGGTTTGCAAGAGGATATGAGTGGATTCTATCGAAATATTGATATTTATGTTTGCGCCTCGATGCGCGAGAGTTTCGGATTATCCTGCATTGAAGCAGCGGCTTGGGGCGTTCCGGTCATTACCGGCAACGTGGATGGAATGGTTGAATCGGTACAACATGGTATCACTGGTATTTGTCTTGAGCCGACCTTGGACCAGAAAACTTATCTTGAAAAGACGCACGCGACACCGGATTTCCCCTTATTGATTTATTGGCCACTATCCGATACGATTGCGCCGCCCAAAATGCTTGCGCCGGAAACCATTGCCGAGGCGATCATTGGATTACTCGATCAACCTGAACGTTATCGGGAACTCAGTCGACAGGCGCTGACGATGGCGCAAGCGCAGGAAAGTTTTTCCGATTTGTGCGGCGATTTGTATCGTATTTTCAAAGCGCCGACGGACTGATTCATGCCGATGCGTCATGTTTGTACCGCGCGTACTCGCGGAGCGTGGCGCTACGGCACCGTTGTTTGATGTCGGCGAACAAAATTTCGAGATCGCAATATAAATTTTCGATGTCCGCTTCATCATGAAATGTTGGACTGCCGCCGGGCATCAGTTCGGATGAGTGCAACATGAACTCGAGATAATCCGTCTCAGGTTCAGCGAGACAACGCGCCGCAAGGCGTTGCATTTGCGATAAGTTGTTCCGGTTCGGGCGCAACCATGAGACGGAAGCGCGTATTTCTTTTTTACGCAACCGCGCCAGTATCTTTTTTGCGCCATTGATAAAAGGGTGATATTTGAGTCGAGTAGTCATCGGAACTTCCAGCAATGGCGATGATGGATCGACCGAATCGATTTTGTTCAAATTCATGAAATAGGCGTGTTTGGGAAACGCGCGATAATGACTGCCACCCGTTCCGGCGGGATGCCCCAAAGTCGAACGCCAATCGACTTCGGGCGTCACCGAGCAATCAACTCGATAGCCGAATTCCGTCAATAGTTTTGCGTAACGACTGTCGAACGCCCAACGTCCGGCGCGATGACTGACGATTTCAGTCTGAAACACGGATTCGAGAAGGTGATGTGTGATCGAGAATTTTTCACGCATGACTTCGTCAGGATATTCGATCAAATACGGTTTGTATTTACGGTCATCGTCGGTGATGTTGATCAATGGCGGATTGTTCCATGCGTGAATGTGCGCGCCGATTTCTCCAGTCGCATTTGCGACGAGTCTGCGTCCAAATGCCTGGAAAACAGGATCGTTCGCCATTTCATAGTTGACTAGGTAAACCGGCTTGAAGTCGAATCGCTCGCATAATCGTTGGAAACGATCGAGGTACATGGCGTTACGGGTTGTGGCGCGGTGTGAGTTTTTCCAGAGATTATCGCCTTCGGTATCAATGGTAATAATAAAAAATGGTGAGTGCATGATAGAAAGAACTTATAATAACATCTGTCGCATAGGATACACACCAAATTCATGTTGTCCAAATCTATCGTTGATGCCGCTAATTCTCCAAAACGGACGTTGTTGGTCAAATTGCGTCATTACGGCGACGTGTTGCTGACCACGCCACTTATCGACGCGCTGCATCATTACTTTCCCGACATCGTCGTCGATGTGTTGGTTTACCGGGAAACGCTCGACATGTTATGCATCAATCCACAGGTGACGCAATGCTTTACGATCGATCGGCGATGGAAAAAACAAAGTGTTCTGACGCAATTCGAGAAAGAATGGCAGCTCTTGCGAATGCTTCGCGCGCGCCGTTACGATACCTTGATTCACTTGACCGAAAGCTGGCGCGGTGTGATGTTGGCGCGTCTTCTCGGCGCGGAACGTCGTATCGCTTTTGCTTACCCGCGCCGCGATAGCTGGTGTTGGCGAACGAGTTTTACTGATTTGATTCCGTTGCCGCAACAACCGACGCACAACGTCGCTTTGCAATTATCGGTATTGACGACATGGGGCATCGCGCCAGATGTTGCGCGTTTTCCACTGCATTTATCCGTTGACAAATTGGCGGAAAAATCGCTGCTCGAAGCGTTGCGCCGTGCCGATTGGCAGGGTGAACCTTATATTTTGGTTCACCCGGGCGCGCGCTGGTTTTTCAAGTGTTGGGAAGACGTCTCTTTTGCCAAGGTGATCGACGCTCTGACCGATCGTGGTTTATCTGTTGTCGTGACCGGCGCGCCGGACGCGAAAGAACGGGCGATGGCGGAAAATATTTTGTCGCGTGTCCGCGGCCGAAATAAAGTTTATACGCTTGTCGGCGCGCTTTCACTGACCGAGTTGGCGGCGGCGATAGGCAAAGCAAAACTATTTATTGGTGTCGATTCCGCGCCGATGCATATGGCGGCGGCGCGACAAATTCCGGGCGTCGTTTTGTTTGGACCGAGCAAAGTACACGAATGGTCGCCGTGGCAAGCGCCGATCACTGTACTGAAAGCGTCGGATTGGACGACATTACCGCATCCAGATGAAATTGATACCAATACGCAAACCCGATATTTATCGGCGATACCAACCAGCGCGGTTATTGAAGCGGTTCTAGAGAAGCTCTGAAGCGATCAATCTTTTTCATCATCACATGATGAGAAAAAAGATCGATGAGGACGATTTTAAGCATGTCATGGGGCGCGTAATGGTCGAAAAAGCGCTTTTCCCCGGTTTCGAAATGGATAACGATTTTTCACATTGAATGGCAATTACAAAAATAATCTTTAAAAAACAAAGAGTTATCTGATTTTCTCAGAAAGAAATCATGCAATTAGAGTATGTAGTGGAAACCGTATGTCACGTTATAATATTCCCCTTTGGTGGATCGGCGCGGGATGTTTTCGCTAGGTTCGTTTCCGCCAGTTTTGAAAAATAATCAGTAAAAGCAAGGACAGTACTATGGAAGCTAAAGCAGCATCTGCCGCTCGAGAAATTCGTGAGTTAACTGAAGAGGATATTTTGCAAGCTCCCGAACAGGATTACATGAACGAAGACCAGCTTACGTTTTTCAAAAAACGCTTGCTGGATTTGAGGGTTCAGCTTTTACAAAACGCGGACGATACCGGCGAACGCTTGCGTGAGACCGAGATTACGACCGATCCGTCGGATCGCGCGACGTTGGAAGAGGAATATACGCTGGAACTTCGCACGCGTGACCGTGAACACAAACTTTTGAAGAAAGTTGAAAAATCGTTGCGGCTAATAGAAGCCGGCGAATACGGTTATTGTGAGGAAACGGGGGAACCCATAGGGATTCCTCGGTTGCTTGCAAGACCGACCGCGACGCTCTCTCTTGAAGCGCAGGAGCGTCGTGAACAAGTGCAAAAGCTGTATGGTGATTGATAATTTATTCAATGAAAGGAAGTTGTAAAATGAAAAAAAGCAAATTACAAGTGTTGGTTTTGGCGATGATAACGGCAGGTTGCGTTTCGCTCGCCAATGCTGCCGATAAAGCGGCTGCTGAACTGACGGCAACCGAAGGTAATACTGTCAAAGGCGCGGTCACATTCAATCAGAAAGGCGATAAAGTGGCGGTCGTTGCCGATGTTAGCGGTTTACCGGCGAACTCCGAGCATGGTTTTCATGTTCATGAAAAAGGTGATTGCTCCGCTCCTGACGCCACTAGCGCGGGCGGGCATTTCAATCCGGGAAATAAACCACATGGTCACGGCAGCGCGGAACGTCATGTCGGCGATATGCCAAACCTGAAAAGTGACGCCAACGGTGTTGCCAAAGTATCGTTTGAACTCGATCTGCTGTCGTTGAAAGAAGATTCTCCGAACAATATCATTGGTCGCGCCGTTATCGTTCACAAAAATCCAGACGATTACACCTCGCAACCGGTTGGTAATGCGGGCGCTCGTATTGCGTGTGGCGTAATCAAAGCGCAGTAAAAAAACCATAAACCTCGTTTAACTGAAATGCGGTGATGGACTATCCGTTGCCGCATTTTTCTTTAGGAGAGAGAACATGTTTACCCTTCCACCACTTCCTTTTGCGGAAAACGCGCTTGAACCGATGATCAGCGCCAATACTTTGGCGTTTCATTATGGTAAGCACCACAAAACGTATGTTGATAATCTAAATAATTTGACTAAAGGAACGGAATTCGAGGCGATGGAATTGTCCGCGCTAATCAAGAAAGTCGCGGATCAGCCCGACAAAATTGGCATATTGAACAACGCCGCGCAAATTTGGAACCATACTTTTTACTGGAACGGTTTAAATCCCAAAAGCGCGCGTCAACCATCGGGGAAGCTGGCTACGCTGGTCGAAGAAAGCTTTGGTAGTTTCGACGCGCTAAAAACCAAGCTGGCTGAAGCTGCGGTAGGGCAATTTGGTTCGGGCTGGGGCTGGTTAGTGCAAAATAAGGATAAAAAGTTGCAAATTGTTAAAACCAGTAATGCTGGAACGCCGTTTACGGAAGGATTGATACCATTACTTACCATTGATGTCTGGGAACATGCGTATTACTTGGATTATCAGAATCGGCGCGCCGATTATGTGAAAGTATTGATCGAACAGTTACTCGATTGGGACTTTGCGGCAGACAACTTATCGGTTTAAAATAATCATTCCGCCAATTTTTTGAAAAACAGTGACATCTCTAGTATCCATAAATAGGACGAAAGAACCTGTTAAGCGTCCTCCTCTCGAAATGGGCGGCGGCGAAACGTTGACCGCGAAAACGGCAGAATTGTCGCGCGTTACTCCGCGCGGCTTGTCGTCGGTCGGCGGTTCGATGTCATCGGGGTTGAATGCCGTATTGGAAACCGCGGCGTTGATGCACGCGAGCGGGCAAGCAGAAGCTGCAAAGGAAGTATTGGAGCAGGCGATAGCGACTGAACCGGAAACGGCAAAAGTAGCGCTAGTCTGGTTAGCATTGCTCGATATTTACCAACAAACCGACGATAAAGAGTCGTTTGATCGCTGGGGCATGGAGTATGCTGTTCGCTTTGAGCAATCGCCGCCGGTTTGGGCGTCTCGCTGTTTGCCGAAAGAGAACAAACCATTGTTGAAAGAAGAAAGTTACTCGGTAGTTGCGTTATCTGGTGAGATCGCGTTGAGTAACATTGAGCTTTTGGAGCCTCTGATCAAGGCGCGGAAAGAAGCTTCCAATAACATGTGCCGACTAAATTTATCGAATGCGAAACTCGTTGATGAAGGTGGCGCGAAAAAATTGGCAAAAGAACTCGCGACGGTTCGTGAACGATTTGAAAACACTTCGTTGGAACCGTGGCCTAAAACGCTGATTGCGATGTTGACCAAAAAAGCGCGAGAAAATAAAGAAAAAGAAGGTCAAGGTTATTGGATGTTGTTGCTGGAATTGCTGCAATGGCACAGGGATGAAAAAGCGTTCGACCATTATGCGGTGGAATACGCGGTGCGTTTCGAAGTTTCGCCGCCGATATGGGCGCCAGCGAAGGCGTTGGTAAAAACGCTTCCTGAGAAAGACGAGGAGGTAATCGTTTCCTCGGCGAACATTCCCATTCCCTCCGCGCCGAACGTTTGGGTATGGAGCGGTGTGTTGCAAGGCAGTCGTTCTCCGCAACTGGATGCTTTCAAGGATTTCGTTAATCTGCACGATACGATCGTTGTCGATATGCATGACGTATTGCGGGTTGATTTTGCGTTTGGTGGCGCACTCGCCAATCAAGTAGCGCGTGCCGAAGCGTCAAAGAAAAAAATCCGTTTCATTCGCTCTTCGCCGATGGTGTTATCACTGTTGCTGCTGGTTGGATTTCCACCGAGAGTATTTAGCCGGAAGCGGTAACGCAACAGCGCAATGAATGATTTTCATGGAACGACCATAATCTCCGTTGCGCGCGGCGGGAAGGTAGCGTTGGGCGGCGATGGTCAAGTGACGATGGGTTCTATCGTCGTCAAAGCTACAGCGCGTAAAGTACGGCGTTTGCACCATGATCAAATTTTGGCGGGCTTTGCCGGAGCAACGGCGGACGCGTTTACGTTGTTCGAGCGTTTTGAGGCGAAATTGGATAAACATCAGGGGCATCTAACGCGCGCGGCGGTAGAGCTTGCCAAAGACTGGCGCTCGGATCGCATTTTGCGGCGTTTGGAGGCGATGCTGGCGGTTGCTGATGCTGCGGCGACTTTGATCATTTCCGGGAACGGGGATGTGCTCGAACCTGAAGGACGTATTCTTGCCATAGGTTCGGGTGGCGCTTATGCGCAAGCGGCGGCGCGCGCGTTGTGCGCGCATACGACGTTATCCGCTGATCAGATTGTCAAAGAAGCTTTGACGATAGCTGGTGATATTTGTATTTATACCAACCAGAATCATGTCATTGAAACGCTAGATATTCCGCCAGAAGTCAAGGCTTGAATATCGGCGGCAGATAGACGGCAACTTGAAAAGCAGCAATGTGTATTCCGCGCATACGGGCGCGGATTTTGATAATAGCTTATCGGCGCCGATGATTTCGGTGCGATGTGCGGTTTGGAGAAAGAAAATGCAAAAGGTAAAACAGTTTTTTCCGTGCGTTCTAAGCATGATCTTAGTCGCTTTCTTGGGTGTTGCGGTGAGCGTATCGGCACAATCGCCGGAACTGATCGACGATCCAACCGGAGAGGCGGCAAAAGTCAAGGCGCTTTTGGAGCAAAAAATGCCTAACGCGCCGATTAGACACGTTACTAAAACGTCTTATTTGGGTGGGCTGTATGAAGTGCTCGTCGGCAACGAACAGATTATTTATACCGACGCAAAAGTTAGCTACGTACTTGTCGGCGCGATTATCGATATGTCGGGGACGCCGGCGGCGATGACCAATCTGACTGAAAACCGCTTGCGCGAATTAAAGCGTGTTGATATTTCAAAGATTCCGGTCGATTACGCATTTAAGCGCGTCAAAGGGGATGGGAAACGGGTGTTGCATTTGTTTTCCGATATTGATTGTCCGTTTTGCGAACGTATCGAGGAAACATTGAGAAAGATCGATAACGTGACGATTTATACCTATCTTTTGCCGTTGGAGGGTTTGCACCCTGATGCGGCGCGCAAATCCGGCTTGATTTGGTGCGCCGCTGACAAAGCCAAAGCATGGAATGAGTATTACGCGACCAAAAAATTGCCGGACAACAAAGGCGATTGTGAAACGCCCATTGCCAAAATTCAAGGGCTTGCCGATAGTTTCGGAATTCACGGTACGCCAGGGCTGATTTTTGCCGATGGAACAATTGTGCCGGGCGCAATTCCCGGAGCGAAGTTGGAGGCGGAATTGGCGCGCGCTGCTGAAGCGCAGAAAGAGAAAAAATAAATATAGAGAGGCTAACGCGGAAAACAAACCAAAGGCGCGGCTTTGTTTTGCCGCGCCTTTTTGCTGACTGTGATAGCTACAGTTACAGTGGAGGCCAATTCGGGGAAGATTGTACCGGCGGCATCGCTCGTTCAGGGAGCGATTCGACGGGCATAGGCTGAAGCTCTTCTATCGTTCTTGCGGGCCAAATCATCTGATTAGGATTTTTCGCGCCCAACCACCACAGTTCATGCCGATTCGAGCTGCGCGGATCATCTTCAGCCAATGAGACACAACCACTGAGCGAAACAAGTAACGCCGCTAAAACGACAGCGACCCGATAAGAAAAAAAACGTTTTGAATTCATGATCAACCTCTCATCCATTTGCTTTGAGCAAACACCCGGACTTTGCGATATTGCCGCGCACGGCTAAATCACACATCCATAAGCCATCTTCTGAAAAAGCTTACCATCTTGCCGTCTTTCGATAAACCACGCCCGGCTTTTTCGTCCATTTTTTTGTTTTTTTATCGGGATTTCGACACAAAAAAGCACGAATCGGGCGTTATGGTATCGCCGAGAAATGGCGTATCCACGCCATTTTCCTCGTGTCGATGAAACAACGTGGCTTTTTTGCCACAGTTTCTTAAAAAAATACATTCACTTTGCTGTTTAACCAATTATTTTTTAAGAGGAAACCTGTTTTTTTATATTTTTTGTTTTTTAAAGAAAACTAAAAAAGTATTGACGATATGTTCATTATCCACTTATAGTGGCTAAAAGTGAGAATTTGTGGGAAATTGTGGGCGACGTTATGGTGAAGTAACCCTGTTTCCGCGATTTTTTTAAGGTTAAAGCGAATTTTTCGCATGTCGTTAATGACTTTGGCGTGATATGAGTGATTTTCAGAAAAAGAAGACCGGAAAAACAGTGATGCCGATGTTTCGCGGCGTCAGTCAACTCACGCTCGACGAAAAGGGACGGTTGGTGATTCCCGCGCGTTATCGAGATGCTTTGTTCGGCGCGGAGAAAAAATTGGTAATCACCGCCGATCCGCATCGTTGTTTATTGATTTATTCGCAGCCGGTTTGGGAACCGATACAGAATAAGCTGATGGCGCTTTCGTCGTTCGATGAGCGCATTCGCGCATTGCAACGTCTTTTGGTGGGTTACGCGGACGACGTTACGCCCGATAACGCCGGTCGCGTGCTGTTGTCTCCGGCGCTGCGTCAATACGCTCAGTTAGATCGGCGAGCGGTATTGGTTGGGCAGGGAACGCGTTTCGAATTATGGGACGAAACATTGTGGCAATCGCAAATGACGCAGGCGATTCGTTTTTCGCACGACGATCTACCCCCGGCACTAGAACATTTTTCATTGTGAAGTATTGCGATTTGACGAATAGCGAGGAGAAGGCGGAGGAAACGCAAAAACGTGATGAGCAAAGAGCATGTCCCCGTCCTGCTGAGGGAAACGCTCTCGGCGCTCGATATCAAACGTTCTGGCGTATATATCGACGGAACGTTCGGTCGAGGTGGGCATACGCGAGCCATACTTGCGGCATTAGACGCGAACGGGCGGATTTTCGCATTCGACCGCGATCCGGCGGCGGAAGAAGCCGCACGCGCGTTGGCGCAAACCGACAAGCGTTTTTTGTTTTTCCACCAATGTTTTTCGTCGTTGGTCGAGACATTGAACGCGCGAGATATTACGGAAATCGACGGTGTTTTGCTCGATCTCGGGATTTCGTCACCGCAGATCGATGTGGCGGCGCGCGGTTTTTCTTTCCGGCAGGATGGTCCTCTCGATATGCGCATGGACCCGACGCAAGGAGAAAACGCGGCTTCATTTTTGGCGCGCGCTACGCAACAACAAATTACGGAGGTGTTGAAACGTTATGGTGAAGAACGGTTTGCTCCATCGATTGCAAGGGCGATTATCGCTGCTCGCGAAAAACGGCCAATCGAACGTACAAGTCAACTGGCCAAGATCGTTGCCGAAAGTCTCGGCACGCGTGTACGGAAAGATTGGCGGCAAGATCCGGCAACGCGGACTTTTCAAGCGCTCCGTATCAAAGTAAATAGGGAGTTGGACGAAGTGAAGCAAATATTACCTTCGATAGTTCCTTTGATGAAACCGGGCGCGCGTCTGGTTGTCATCAGTTTTCACTCATTGGAGGATCGACTGGTGAAGCAATTTATCGCCGCTGCGTCTCAGCCATTTGCTGGCGATACCGAGTTACGCCGTTTACCGGTACGAGAAAAACATTTACCGACTCCGTTACTGAAAAAAGTGGGCAAGGCGGTCAAGGCGGGCGCAGAAGAAATCGCGGCGAACGCGCGCGCGCGCAGCGCAGTGTTACGGGTTGCCGAGCGGACAACGACACCATACGAAATGGCGGCGATGAGATGTATCATGAGAGCTGCGTTTTGGGAATATCAGGAAATGGCATGATGAGAACATTAATACTATTATTGTTTCTCGTATTATCGGCATTGTCGTTGGTGACGTCACGACATCAAGCGCGTATGCTTTTCGTCGAATTGGAGCGAGAGTATCAAATAACGCGGCAATATGAAGAAGAGTACGGACGTTTGCAACTTGAACAATCTACGTGGGCGATTCCGACTAGAATCGATTTGTTGGCGCGTGAGAGATTAGGAATGCAGTTGCCTGATCCGAACCGGATATGGGCAGTCAACTATCACGAAAAAGCGCAAGCGGCAACGGAGGAAGCGCGATAATGATCGGTGGCGCCATCTCATCCCGTAAAAAAGAAACGCCGATGTTGATGCTACCATCGGTTCGCGCAATATTTATTTTCTCCGTACTTGGATTGCTTTATGCGCTTCTCGTTGGAAAAGCGTTTTATTTGCAATGGGGCGATAGTGATTTTCTGCAAAGTCAAGGCGCTGCGCGTTATGTGCGCGATATCGAAATTCCCGGATATCGAGGACGTATTGTCGATCGGATGGGCGAACCGTTGGCAATTTCGACGCCGGTGAAATCATTGTGGGCGTTTACCGGAAAACTGGAGATTGACGAACGACAATTGAAAGATTTGGCAGAACTATTGAATATGTCATCCAGTGTGTTACGGGATAAAATCAATGCCGCCGGAGATTTTGTTTATCTTGCACAAGGCATTTCTCCTGAAATCGCCGAGAAAGTGTTGGCGTTGCGAATCCCTGGATTGTACGATGAAAATATTTATCGCCGTTTTTATCCAGCGGGAGAATTGACCAGCCAGATTATTGGTTTTACCGACGGGAAAGATCAGGGACAAGAAGGTATCGAGTTGGCGCGTCAAAATCTATTGAGCGGCAAGTCGGGCATCCGTCGGGTAATTATCAACCGCAAGGGACAAGCTGTCGAGGATATTGCCGCAGTCGTCGCGCCGCAACAAGGACGTGATTTGACTCTAGCGTTGGATTTACGGTTGCAATATTTGTCCCAGACGGAACTGAAAGCAGCGGTGATTAAGCACAAGGCAAAAATGGGCAGTGTCGTCGTACTTGACGCGCAAACCGGAGAAATATTGGCACTCGCCAATTATCCGACGTATAACCCGAATAATCGTAGTCAGATTACACCATCACGCATGAAGAGTCGCGCGCTGGTCGATACTTTTGAGCCTGGTTCGACGCTTAAACCGTTTACGGCAGCGATTGCGTTAAATCATGGAAAGGTAAAACCTAATACCGTAATGAATGTTATTGGCGGAAAAATGACTATCGGAAACTGGACGATTCATGACGCTCATCAAGAATCTAATAATTTGACAGTAGAACAAGTCGTGCAACGTTCATCAAATGTTGGTACTGCCAGAATGGCGTTGATGCTGACGCCCGGGCAAATGTGGCAAGGTTTATCGGCGGCAGGTTTCGGTGTTCCGGTAGGT
Organism: Burkholderiales bacterium; assembly: GCA_031270015.1. Classification (GTDB taxonomy): domain Bacteria; phylum Pseudomonadota; class Gammaproteobacteria; order Burkholderiales; family Casimicrobiaceae; genus UBA931. The sequence continues at coordinate 57,876 of JAISYH010000016.1, forward strand.
ACGGGTTTTCCTGCTGAAGCATCTGGTCGTTTGAAACCGGCGAAAGCTTGGAAAACTGTCGAACAAGCAACGATTTCGTACGGACATGGTGTTTCGGTCACGTTGTTGCAGTTGGCGCAGGCATATACGATTTTTACGACCGATGGCGAGTTAAAGCCAGCTTCTTTGTATAAGTCGGAAGGTATTATTTATGGTAAACCGGTGATTGCACCGGAAACGGCGAAGATGATGCGCGGCATACTCGAGAAATCGGTACAACCAGGTGGTACGGGGTTTCTCGCGCGGGTTCCCGATTATCGTGTCGCCGGAAAAACAGGTACTGCCCGCAAGCCTGAAAAAGGAGGGTACTCGCGTAAATACGTCAGTTCATTTGTGGGTTTCGCGCCAGTGACTTCTCCGCGTCTGATTGTCGCGGTGATGATCGACGAACCATCAGCGGGTAAATATTACGGTTCGCATGTGGCTGCGCCGGTTTTTGCCAATATTACAGGAAAAGCATTGCGAATGCTTGGTATGCCGTCGGATCGGAACATCGAGCAAGAAATTTTTCCGGTAGATAGTGAAGAAATTGTCGAGGAAACGTGATGAGTGATATTTCTACTCTTGAACGATTCACGCAATGGCTCACGGCATTGCCGAAAAGACCTGCCGACATTACGGTAGACAGCCGTCGCGTTTTTCATTCGCCATCATTGTTTGCCGCTTTGCCCGGGAAAAACTTCGACGGACGAAATTATATCAATGAGGCGATAGACAATGGCGCGGTGGGCATTGTTTTGGAACAGCAAGGGCAGCAGACTATTTCCGCAAACGTTCCAATATTTAGTGTCAACAATCTCCGTAACCATTTGAGCGCCATCGCCGATATTGTTTATGGCAAACCTTCGGAAAGGTTGCATGTAATCGGTGTGACGGGCACCAATGGTAAAACTTCCTGCGCTTATTGGATTACGCAAGCTATGAATTATCTTGGTCGTAACGCCAATCTAATCGGTACACTTGGTTATGGCGATTGGTGTAAGCTGATTCCGCTGTCGAATACGACACCCGACGCGGCGCGAGTGCAGGAGTTGTTGGGAGGTTTTGCGAGGCGGTCGGAGAAAGGGGATCGATCAGACGTTGTGATGGAGGTGTCGTCAATTGGTTTGGCGGAGGAACGTGTTAACGCCGTTCGTTTCGAAACAGTGTTGTTTACAAATCTCTCACACGACCATATGGATTATCATGGCACGATGGATGCTTATCTCGAAGCGAAGGCGCGTTTGTTCGCTTGTCCGACATTGCAAAATGCGGTCATCAATATCCGTGATCCGGCGGGTAAAAAATTGGCGGCGATTACGGCGGGTAATGGTATTCCGACATTGCGTTACAGTATCGACGAAAAGATCAGTGCAGATATCGTTGCCCATAATATTTCTCGTTTGCCTTTTGGAACAGCATTCGATGTGATAACACCTTTTGGAAAAGCTCGTATAGAAAGCAAGGTCACGGGATCATTTAATATTGAAAATCTGTTGGGTGTGCTGGGCGTTTTATTGGCGCGTAAAGTATCATTTACTGATGCGGCGAAAATATTATCCCGTATTACGCCACCACCAGGACGGATGCAGCGGCTCGGAGAGGAAAATACGCCGCGAGTCATCGTCGATTATGCGCATACGCCGGATGCGTTACGCCATGTATTGCAAACGTTGCGTACCGATTTGAATGAAACACAGCGTCTTTACTGTGTTTTTGGTTGCGGCGGTGATAGAGACAAGGAAAAACGCGCGCCAATGGGATATTGGGCGGGACGATTGGCAGATAAGATATTGGTGACTTCCGATAATCCGCGTTCGGAGTCTCCTGAAGAAATCGTTAGACAAGTCGTACAAGGATTAAATGACTCCGGTAACGCGGAATGGGAAATTGAATTGAATAGAGCTGCGGCAATTGATAAAGCCATTGCGATGGCGCGATGTGGCGATATTGTGCTGATTGCCGGAAAGGGACATGAAAATTATCAAGAAATAATCGGAAAAAGATATTCGTTTTCTGATGTTGAGGCGGCAACTCGTTCGTTGCAGAAACACCATGCGTTGTATGCCGTAATGTGGGATCTTTTCAATATCGTACAAGATTTGAGATGGAATTATCCGAAAAGAAATATTCGCCGCATTATTACTGATTCACGCGAAGCGCAAGTGGGCGACTTATTCTTCGCGTTGCGCGGAGAGCGATTCGACGGACATGATTTTGTCGATGATGTATTGAAACTGGGCGCTTGTGCCGTCGTGAGTAAGGCGCAAGCATCGAGGTTTGTGGGGAGCAACGTAATCGTCGTCGATAACCCGTTAAAAGCGTTGGGAGAGTTAGCGAGGTATTGGCGGACACGGCATGGTCACACGAAAGTGATTCTCGTAGTTGGCAGTAACGGCAAAACCACAGTCAAAGAAATGCTGACGCATATTTTGCGGATGCAGAAAGGTGAACATTGTGTTCATGCGACCCAAGGCAATTTGAACAACGCTGTTGGTTTGCCTTTGACACTCTTGCAACTTCGACCTATTCATGATTTTGCCGTGATCGAACTTGGCATGAACCATCGTGGTGAAACGGCGGAGCTGGCGCGTTACGCGCAACCCAATATTGTCGTGATTAATAACGCTCAACGAGAGCATCAAGAATTCATGAACGATGTCGAGACGGTAGCGAAGGAACACGGTGACGCGTTTGCCGCGACGTGGAGAGATTTATCGATTCCGGTGCCTCTAGAAGGCGAAGGTACGACAAACGGAATCGCAGTATTGAATGCCGACGATCATTATGCGTCATTCTGGAAGAACGAAGCGGAAAAACAGAATTTATCAATCTACACCTTTGGAGAGCATTCGGATACGGCAAAATTATCGGGACGGTTTTTTTTGCATCCGAATGGCGTCGATATTACGGTGACCTCACGTTCCCAATCCATCGAAGATAAAAGTACGACTTTTACGTTGCCTCTGCTCGGCAAAGCGATGGCACATAACGCATTGGCAGCATTGGCAGTCGCGCGGGTATTGGCTATTCCGCTCGAGGATGCAGCATATGCGTTGTCGCAATTCAAGGCGACGAAGGGAAGGTTGTTATCATATCGGATCAATGATCATTTCTTATTGATCGACGATACCTATAACGCTAATCCCGATTCAGTGCGAGCAGCAATCGATGTATTGAAACGACAATCGGGAAAGCGCTGGCTGGTGTTTGGCGACATGGCGGAAGTGGGCGAGAGAGGTATTGCTTTTCATAGAGAAATCGGTATGTACGCCAAAAAATCGGGTATTGATCGGCTCTATGCGACAGGAACGTTGACTCAGAACAGTATTAAGATGTTTGGGAAACAGGGAGCGTACTACAGTAAAAATCGGGACACGCTGATTGCAAAGTTGCGAGAAGATTCAAACGAAGAAGGATCGTTAACTGTCTTGATCAAAGGATCGCGCTTCATGGAAATGGAAAAAGTCGTTGAGGCGTTGTTAAAGAACGATCAAGGTGTCGAATCTCGGAAGACGGATTAGAGGAAATCTTATGTTGTTATGGTTGACGGAACATATGGCGCAGGATATACGGGCTTTCAATGTCTTTGGATATATTACATTGCGAACAGTGTTCGCCACGATTACTGCGCTGATGATTTCATTCATGATCGGACCTAAAATGATTAATTGGTTAGCGCGTATGAAAATTGGACAAGCGGTACGGCATGACGGTCCGCAAACGCATTTGATCAAATCGGGAACGCCGACGATGGGTGGTGCGCTCATTCTTGTTTCGATCATGATGACCACATTGCTGTGGTGTAATCTCAATAATCGTTTTGTCTGGGCAGTATTGTTCGTAATTATGGGTTTTGGCGCAATTGGCTGGATCGATGATTACCGCAAGGTGGTTTACCGGAATCCTAAAGGATTGTCGGCAAAGGGTAAATATTTTTGGCAGTCTGCGCTTGCGGTGATCGTTGCGCTCTACCTGGCGCTGGCAATCTCGACGCCATCGGATATTGGCGTAAAGGAATTATTGAACCGCCTATTTTATGGCGGAATTGACTGGACATTATCGGCTAATACCGATCTTATCGTCCCGTTTTTCAAAATGATTTCCTATCCGCTCGGGATCGTTGGTTTTGTCGTACTGACTTATTTTGTCATCGTCGGTACCAGTAACGCGGTCAATTTGACCGACGGTTTGGACGGATTGGCGATCATGCCGACAGTGATGATCGCGGCAGCGTTGGGTGTGTTTGCCTATGTGATGGGCAATGCGGTTTTTGCACGTTATTTGCAATTTCCTTTTATCGCCGGAACTGGCGAGTTGACGGTAATATGCGGTGCAATCGCGGGAGCGGGATTGGGGTTTCTCTGGTTTAATGCGTATCCTGCCGATGTGTTTATGGGCGATGTCGGTGCGTTGGCATTGGGCGCTACGCTTGGAACGATCGCTGTCGCGGTGCGGCAAGAAATAGTATTGTTTATTATGGGCGGCGTTTTTGTTGTTGAAACTTTGTCGGTGATCGTTCAAGTGATTTCTTTCAAATTGACCGGAAAACGAATTTTCCGAATGGCGCCGATCCATCATCATTTTGAACTAAAAGGTTGGAAAGAAAATCAAGTGGTGGTCAGATTTTGGATTATCACGATTCTTCTGGTATTGGTCGGATTATCAACGTTGAAATTACGTTAAATGAAAAGTGTCATGAAATTTGATTTGCGCAATCGTAGAGTATTGGTATTAGGTTTGGGAATCACTGGATATTCTCTCGTCCGCTATTTATTGAGACGAGGCGCGCAAGTTATGGTTGCCGACACACGCACCGCGCCGCCATTCGCGGATCGGCTTGCTATGGAATTTCCCCAAGTAGAAGCATATTACGGTGAGTTTACAAAGTTATTGTTTGTAGGTATCGACGGTATAGCGATTTCTCCGGGTATTGCCAAAGATCACCCTTTGATCTGTGCGGCAGTAGCCGACGGTGTGCCGCTTTTCGGAGATGTTGAACTTTTCGCGCAAGCATTACCGAAAAATCAACGAGTATTGGCGATTACCGGAAGCAATGGCAAGACGACGACGACCGAGCTGACACGGGTTTTATGCGAAGCGGCGGGGTTATCTGCAATCGCCGCTGGCAATATTGGCGAACCTGTTCTTGACGTGTTGGAATGTTTCGAGGGCGGCGCGTTTTTTCCCGATGTTTTCGTACTGGAGCTTTCCAGTTATCAATTAGAAACCACGATGTCGTTGAGTCCATCGGCAGCAGCGATACTCAATATTTCCGAAAATCATCTGGATCGTTATCCCGATATGGACGTGTATACCGCAGCGAAGGCGCGTATCTTCGATCGTGCAAAAGCACAAGTATTGAATATCGACGATGCTCGCGTGCGCGCGATGGCGATGGCGGATAAAACCGTTCATTATTTCGGCACAGAAGAGACCGATCTTCGCCCGTTTTGGTCGTTGCGGAATCATGAAGGCGCATTGTGGCTACAGTGTAACGAACGGACATTGATGGCTTCCGATACTCTTTCTCTGATGGGACGACATAACGCGCT
>JAISYH010000019.1 GCA_031270015.1 Burkholderiales bacterium
CGTCGCCGTACAGCTACGCCGTCACCGTGGGCGCTCTGCCGACGGGCTTGAGTCTTGATCCTGACACCGGAGCCATCAGCGGCACGCCGGCGGCGGCGGGCAGCTACACCTTCACCGTCACCGTCACCGATGACGAAGCGGACACAGATTCTGAAGACTTCACCATCGTGATCGCGGCGGCGCCACCGCCGCCGCTCGAACTCGACGGCGATCCGCAAGACGGTCAGGTTAGCGTCACCTACAGCGACGACAGCATTGTCGCCAGCGGCGGCACGTCGCCGTACGACTACGCCGTCACCGCGGGCGCTCTGCCGCCGGGCTTGAGTCTCAACCCGGATACCGCTGAAATCAGCGGCACGCCGACGGCAATAGGCAGCTACACCTTCACCGTCACCGTGACCGATGACGAAGCGGACACAGACTCTGAAGAGTTCACCATCGTGATTGCGGCGGCGCCACCGCCGCCGCTCGAACTCGACGGCGATCCGCAAGACGGTCAGGTTAGCGTCACCTACAGCGACGACAGCATCGTCGCCAGCGGCGGCACGTCGCCGTACAGCTACGCGGTGACCGTAGGCGCTCTGCCGACGGGCTTGGCGATCAACTCCGTCACCGGAGCCATCAGCGGCACGCCGACAACGGTGGGCAGCTACACCTTCACCGTCACCGTCACCGATGACGAAGCGGACACAGACTCTGAAGAGTTCACCATCGTGATTGCGGCGGCGCCACCGCCGCCGCTCGAACTCGACGGCGATCCGCAAGACGGTCAAGTCAGCGTCACCTACAGCGACGACAGCATCGTCGCCAGCGGCGGCACGTCGCCGTACGACTACGCCGTCACCGTGGGCGCTCTGCCGCCGGGTTTGGCGATCAACACCGTCACCGGAGCCATCAGCGGCACGCCGACGGCGGCGGGCAGCTACACCTTCACCGTCACCGTCACCGACAATGACACGACAACGGCGAGCGCAGAGTTCAGCATCGACATTGCGCCGATGACGCCGACGCAACTTACGCTGACGGACAACCTTATGAATGGGCAAGTAGGCGTCAATTACATTGGTGATATTAGCGCGAGCGGCGGCACGTCGCCGTACAGCTACGCGGTTACCGCAGGCGCTTTGCCGCCGGGTTTGAGTCTTAACCCTGTTACTGGAGAAATCAGCGGCACGCCGACGACGGAAGGTGTTTATAGCTTTACCATTACCGCGACGGACAGCAATAATAATACTGTCGATAATGTGTATACGGTAAGAATAGCGCTTTACGCGAAATCGAGCCCAACGCCGATACCGGTGTTGCCTACACCGTTCATCGTGTTGCTTGCGTTTGCTTTGGTTGGGATAGGCGCCAGGAGATTGAAGGTTGCCAAGAACTAGAATCTTCTGAATGCTAATGATGCAAAAAGGCGGGACTTCCGCCTTTTTGTTTTTCCGGAAAACGAAATGAAAAGGGAACAAAAAGGGATGACGAAAGGGTGCAAGACGCAAACGCCGCTGAATCAAGCGCATCAGTAACATGTCATTTGCTTTCTGAAAGGTAAAACATGCGTAATACCGAAACATAGGCTATGATTCAAAATTTCCTTCTTTCGTATATCTATGGAATTTCTTCAGTTCTTACAGAGAAACTGGATGATGGCGTTGATTTGCGTCGTTTCCGGTGTTCTGCTGTTTTTGTGGCCCATGATTCAGCGCCGTTTTTCGCCTTCGGCGGGTGTTTCGACATTAGCAGCGACGCGCCTGATCAATGCCGGAAGTTTGATCATTCTCGATGTGCGTAACGAAACTGAGTACGCGGCGGGGCATTTGAATCGAGCAATCAATATCCCATTAAACCAGTTGCAGGCGCGAGTCAAGGAACTGGAGAAAAAGTCAGCCAAGAACATTCTGGTTTATTGTGATCGCGGACAACGCAGTTTGGCGGCAGCGAAAACGTTGGCGCCGTTGGGTAAAGCCATTCATAATTTGCAGGGGGGTATCGCGGCTTGGCAAGAAGCGAATTTGCCCATAGAGACGGGTTCGGGCGATTCCAAAGAAAATGTCGTTGCCAAGGAGAACCGGAGCGGCGGCAAAAAATCCAAGAAAGCGAAGAAGCGAAACGGTAACGAAGTGAAAAGCAGCGCGCAGGAGAACGATGCGGCGGCTTCGGACAAGACGAGCGATCAGCCAGAACCAAGCGATGAAACGGTTGCGGCATTAAATGACGAAACGCAAAAGGAGAAGTAATAATCATGGCAGAAATCATTATGTATTCGACGACGGTATGTCCGTACTGCATACGGGCGGAAGAGTTGTTGAAAAGCAGAGGCGTGACGCGCATCACAAAAATCCTCGTCGATAAAGACCCTGAACAACGCGACGTGATGATCGCCAAAACGGGACGGCGTACCGTGCCGCAGATATTTATCGACGATACTCATGTCGGCGGATTCGACGATCTGGCAGAATTGGATCGTACTGGCGGGTTGACGCCGCTCCTCGATCGATAGTTTATTAAAATCAATATTTATTTTTTGGAAGAGAGAATTATGGCGAACGAACAAAACAACGCGGCGGCAGCCCAAGAAACCATTACCGGACAGATTGCGATTTTGAAAATTTACGTGAAGGATTTGTCGATTGAAAACCCCGACGCGCCGCAAGTTTTTCAACAGGAAAACATGCCTAACGTCGAAATGAATTTGCGCAGTGAAGCCAAAAAAATCACTGAGAATACTTATGAGAGCGTGTTGACGGTGACGTTGACGTTCAAGCGCGAAGAAAAAACCGTGTTGCTGGTAGAAGTGGCGCAAGCCGGTATTTTTGCGATCAAAGGCATCCCCGAAGCGGCGATGCAACAGCTTTTATCGTCGCATTGTCCATCGGTGTTGTTCCCGTATGCGCGGCAGGTGGCGTCGTCCGCCGTCGGTTACGCGGGTTTCCCGCCGTTTTATTTGCCGCCGACCAATCTCGAGGCGCTGTACCAGCAGCAAATGGAAGCGCAACAGGAAGAAGCGAATAGCACGGTCAATTGACCGCTGTTTCTTGAATCATCAGGAGGGGCAAGCCATGGTAAAACATATAGCGCGCGTGATGGCGTGTCTTGCCGCATTGGGATGCGCAGTGGCGTATGCCGCGGATTTCCGCGCCGTGGAGAAAGCGCCGACGGTGATGTACGACGCGCCTTCGCAAAAAGCGCGCGCGTTGTTCATCTACGGCGCGCAAACGCCACTGGAGTTGATTTCTTCGATAGAAGGTTGGTGCAAAGTGCGCGATGCGCAGGGCTCGATCGGTTGGTTGGAGCAAGAGGCATTGGGCGACAGAAATTATTTGCAGGTGCGCGTGGCGCGTGCCGATGTGCGCGCACAACCTTCCGATAGCGCCGATCTGGTCTTTGAGGCGGAACAGAATGTTTTACTGAAACTCGATGAAGCGGCGACGTCACCGACGAATACGCTGACGCCGGGTTGGGTCAGAATACGGCACGACGGGGGTCAAAATGGTTATGTACGGATCGATCGTATTTTCGGGCTTTGATGACGTTTGACACCGAGCGTTGCTCCGAAAGAAATCTGTTCATGAAAGCATCTGATTTTTCTATCGTCGTTCTCGGCGCCGGAGCGTGGGGGACAGCGTTTGCGATTCATCTTGCGCGTGATGAGCAGAATAGGCGCGTCGTGTTATGGGCGCGTGATCAAGAGCAAGCGAAAGCCATTCGTGAAACGCGTATCAATGCGCGTTATCTTCCCGAAAATTGGTTACCGGATTCAATTACGATCACCGCGTCGCTCGAGGAAGCATTAACGGGTGTGTCGTTGATCATCGCCGCGCCGCCGGTGGCGGCGTTGCCCGAATTGATGGGGCATTGCCAACTAATATTGGCTACGGAAAATACCGTTCCTTTCTTCTGGTTGAGCAAAGGGTTTTTGTTCGATAAGCAACAAATCATGTTGCCGCATCAATTGTTGTCGAAACGCTGGTCTGCGCCGGTGGGTTTGATTTCGGGACCGAGCTTCGCGCAGGAAGTCGCCGCCGGTTTGCCGACAGCGTTGGTCGTCGCCGCGACAGCATTCTCATGCGCGGAACAAGTCGCCGCCGATGTGCGTTGCGCGACACTGCGCGTATATCCCAACGACGATATTATCGGCGTAGAAACCGGCGGCGCGGTCAAAAATGTGCTGGCGATTGCCGCCGGTATTTGCGACGGTTTGTCTCTCGGGCACAATGCGCGCGCAACGTTGATGACACGTGGTCTTGCCGAGATGGCGCGATTGACCGAAGCGCTCGGCGGCAAGGTCACGACGTTGATGGGATTAGCCGGTTTGGGCGATTTGATTTTGACGTGTACTGGCGATTTGTCGAGAAACCGCCGCGTTGGAATGTTGCTGGCGGAAGGCATGAATCTTGACGACATTTTGACACGGCTCGGTCACGTCGCCGAAGGCGTGGCGGCGGCGCGGGCAATCACGATATTAGCCGAGCGATTCGCAATCGAGTTGCCGGTCTCGGCGGCAGTTGCCGACATTCTTGAGCAAAAAATCACGCCGCGTGAAGCGGTTGAGCGTTTACTAAACCGCGCTCCGGTCGCCGAATAGCGCAGATATTCTTCCACGGTTCGGTTGTCTCCGTTGTGTTGACACAACAAACTGAAATCAAGCGATTTCTTTTTGCGTTGTTTTTGTGAAGACAGCGGTGTTTACGGGCGACAATACAGACAAGTTTCAATAAATGATTAACAAGGAAATTATGTCGAATTTATCTCCTATTCTTTTTAAGCGTAAATGGCTGGCATTGACGATTGCCACGGTGTGTTGCGCCTCGGGCGTTTTGGCGCAATCGGTTGGAAACAAAATACAATTTGACGGAGAAGAAAGCGCTGCTGTGAGCGAAGATTTACGCTACATCGGCGCACCTTTCAAAGTCGGCATCGGATATCAGTCGGGCAGTATGTGGCGCGGCGATTTATTCTGGGCGTTTCATGAAACCGACAACACGGCGTGGCTCGGTGAAATTTATGGCACAACCAGTTCTGCGGCGGGCGGACGCTTGTCTTTCCACTGGCAACCTGCCGACGATAAAGAAGCATCGGTACGCAAATTATTTACCGCGTTCGATCAAAACCGCTGGCACGATCGCAAGGTGACATTGGGCGGCGGTTTGGAAAACGAACACTGGTTCGGTTCGGCGTATGGTTCTGCCGGAATCAGCGGTCGCAGGGAAGTCAGCGACCGCTTGTTCTCGGTGACGGAAACGCAAACAGGCGTCGAGAACAATCATGTATGGTCGCAAGACGTGACGACGACGACGTATACGCGCATTTTCGAGCGTGCCTATGATTGGGGTATCGGCGCGCGCGTTGGACGTTTCCATGATGATTTAGTGTTGCGATGGTTCGGCGGCGTCGATTACGAATGGGGCGAAAATTCCACCAGTCAGATTACCGGAACATTGGGCATCGAAAAATATTTCGTCGGTACGCCGCACAGTGTGGCGCTGGTCGGTGAAATTTATCATAAGCGCGGTGATTACGAAGTCGATAAAAACGATCAGCGCATCATGGCGATGTATCGTTATTCATTCGGCGGACCGTCGTATCGCCCCGCCAAGCGTTATCGTGATGTGCAAGAAGAAATCGCGGACGAAGCGGTCAAAACGCAGGTGGCGACTGCGTCGGCTGACGTGACGACGGCGGCGCAGCAAGAAGAAAAACGGATGATCAAAACGACGGCGACAGCCGAGTCGGATGTGTTCTTCAAATTCGATAGCGCGGAATTACAGCCGCAAGCCAGCCGCGCTTTGGATGAGGTCGTCGATAAACTGAAAAATACCAATATCGAAGGTAATATTTATGTGACGGGGCACACCTGCAATATCGGTTCTGCCGCGTATAACCAAAAATTATCCGAGCGTCGGGCGGCGTCGGTGAAACGCTATTTGGTTGGTCACGGTATCGATGAAAACACTTTGCTGGTCGAAGGCAAGGGTTTACATGAACCGCGTTATCCGAACGATAAAACAGGGCGCCCGAAGAATCGCCGCGTCGATATTGAATTCGTGACCTACGAAGAAAACGCCCAAACGCCAGAGACGGCGGCAACGATCCAAACGGGTAGCCCGCGCATCGAATGGCGGCGCGAGGAAATCGCCGAAGAACCGGCGTGGGTACGCCGCGCGTTACGCAGTCCGGTACAACATAAGCAAACCGTCGATGTTTACCGTACTGAAGAAAGCGTGACAACTGTCGTCGAAGGTGACCGTGTCGTTGAAAATCAACTACCGATTGCGCGCGACGATTACGCGATTGCCGGATACAATAAGCCCGTGAACGTGGATGTGTTGGCGAATGACACCGATCCCGACGGCGATGAACTGACGATCGTTTCGTTCGCGCAACCGCGCAATGGCACGGTGACGTTGAACGGTAATATCTTTACTTATCGCGCCCGCGATGGTTATATTGGTTACGATACTTTCCAATATACCATCGAAGATGGTTATGGCGGATCGGCAACGGCGACAGTCACGGTATTCGCTGATCCTTGATATCAATATTTAATCTAATATTTGAGCCGCTGCCGAATTTTGAGCAGCGGTTTTTTTTCGAGAGACCAGGCTGCGTATTCAACGCAATGCGGCAACGTGCCGATAAACTTCTTGCGGCGTCAAATCGCGCATACAGCGAAAATGACCAAGCGGGCATTCTCGCTTGAAGCAGGGGCTGCACGAAATATTGGTATTAGCGATACGAGCATGTCTTGAAAGAGGGGGGGTATAAGTCGGGGATGAAGACCCGAATAACGCGACGAGCGGCAAATCAAGCGCGGCGGCGATGTGCATCAACCCTGAATCATTACTAATGACTACGCGCGCGAATGATAAAAGATCGATCACGTCACCTAATTCAGTTTGTCCAACGATGTCACGCAAGCGGGACGTATCACCGACCGCGGCGACGATAGCGCTGGCGGCGGCGCGATCTTTCGGTGAACCGATCAGCCAAACATCCATTCCGTCGTCGAGCAAAAGTCGCGCGAGTTCGGCGAAGTATTCGGGTAACCAGCGTTTGGCGGAACCATATTCGGCGCCCGGACAAAATACCGCAATCGGTGAAGTATGTTTAAGCCGCAACCGCTCAAGCGCGACTTTTCGGTTTTTCATATTGGGGATCAGCACCGGCATGGTGGTTTCGACGCGATCGAGCGGCGTATCCTGAGAATAAGCGAGCGCGACGAAACGATCGACGAGTCGCGGAAACATTTGCTTATCAAGATGGCGGCGATCATTCAATAACGCAAAACGCATTTCACCAGTGTAGCCGGTACGCTTGGGAATACGCGCAAGATAAGGGATGAGCGCTGATTTCCAACTGTTTGGCAATACGAACGCTTGCGTGTACAAGGTTGGCGCGAGCGATTGCGCGATACGTTTGCGGAGTGACCAATCCAGCGCGCCATGTGGCAGTGGATTTTCGATGACGCGATGGATGTGGTGCGTCCGCCTATACACCGGCAAGCACCACGTTGGCGCGAAAACGTCGATTGAGGCGCTGATGTGCGCTTCTTTGATTTGCGCGATCAGCGGTTCGGACAATACTGCGTCGCCGATCCACGAAGGCGCAATGATGAGGATGCGCGGGTCGTTCATTGGGAAAAGTCGGCGACGCGAGAGAGGCGTATCAATATTCAGCGTTTGGGGTTGTCATCCAATGCCGAATACTTTTCCCCACAATAAGGGCATTTCGCCATGCCTTTATGGTCGGGCGCGAGAAAAACGCGCGGATGCCGATACCGCCATGCGCTTTGTCGCGGCGGGCAGCATAGCCACGCAAAAGACATACGCGGCGGGACGGAGTTCGGTACAGACGTGATGCTCATGAAAGAATCGTTCATAGATACGTTAACCAAGCCCTCTTTGAAGAATCGCGTCCATAGACGACATCAAAAAAGCGTGTTTGCAGTTTCTCGGTAAGCGGACCGCGACATCCTGCGCCGACTTGCCGTCGATCCAATTCACGGATCGGCGTTACTTCGGCGGCGGAACCGGTGAAAAATGCTTCGTCGGCGCAATAGATTTCATCACGGGTGATACGTCGCTCAATAACTTCGATATCCATTTCCTGCGCCAATTGAATGATCGTATTACGAGTAATACCGTTCAACGCGCCGCTAGGCAAATCCGGCGTGTGCAATTTGCCGTTTGACACGATAAAAATATTTTCTCCGGGTCCTTCCGCAACAGCGCCGGAAGGATCGAGTTGCAACGCTTCGTCGTAACCTTCAGCAGTAGCTTCCTGACTGGCAAGAATCGAATTCAAATAATTCGCGCAGGCTTTGGCGCCGATCATCGTCGCGTTGATGTGATGACGGGTAAACGAGCTGGTTTTCACGCGGATACCTTTGCTCAAACTTCCTTCGCCAAGATACTCGCCCCATTCCCAAGCGGCGACGATGATGTGTATAGGATTGCTTTTTGCGGACACGCCGAGCGCATTGGAACCGTAAAACGCCAACGGGCGGATATATCCCGATTTGAGCTTGTTTTCACGAACTGTCAAAATTTGCGCTTCGTTGATCTGCTCTTTAGTGAACGGCAAGCGCATGTCAAAAATATGCGCCGACCGAAAAAGACGGTCGGTGTGATCTTGCAACCGGAAAATCGCTGCGCCTTTCTCGGTTTCGTAACAACGCAAACCCTCGAAAACGCCCATTCCGTAATGAAGCGTATGCGTCAATACATGTGTGGTGGCTTCACGCCAAGGAACCATCTTGCCGTCATACCATATCCAGCCATCACGGTCTGCCATCGAATTGGACATATTTGTTGCTCCTTAAATGGAAAGATTGATTCTACATCAAGGGATAAAGAACGGAATATGATGAATAAAAAGTTAAATAAAAAAGAGAAAAATTTCTGTTTTTTGTTATCGATCAAGATTTGTTGATTGGGTTGCACGGATGCGCTGTTTAATCGATGATAGGCTGTCACACCTATTTTCCGTCTATTAAACTGGACGCGCAAACGGAATATCGCTAGAATCAGCCGCCAGACTTTGCAAAGCGCCCGTAGCTCAGTTGGATAGAGTGCTGGTTTCCGAAGCCAGAGGTCACAGGTTCGAATCCTGTCGGGCGCGCCAATGCGTTTGGCGCGAGATCATTTTCCCAGATGTTGTATTTTGTTTTTGATGGAACGCCATTCTTCGGCGTCAGGAAGCGGTTCTTTACGCTCGATGATTGGCGGCCAGATTTTGGCGAGTTCGGCGTTGAGCGCGACGAATTGCTCTTGATGGGCGGGTAAATCATCTTCGGCATAAATCGCTTCTACGGGACATTCGGAAACGCAAAGCGTGCAGTCGATGCATTCGTCGGGATCGATCACGAGAAAGTTTGGTCCTTCGCGGAAAGCGTCAACGGGGCAAACCTCTACGCAATCAGTATATTTGCAGCGGATACAGGTTTCGGTAACGACGTATGTCATGGTAGGCGGTAAAATGAACGTTTATTGCGGAATAAAGTATTCTATCAAATTAATGTATGGCGCAACCGTCGAGTTGCGTTTGTTTTTGAAAGGTAAGGAGTAGACATGAAAGAAGTTTCCGACGGCACTTTTGGACAGGATGTCTTGCAATCGCCGGTTCCTGTGCTTGTTGATTTTTCGGCGCAATGGTGCGCGCCATGTAAAATGCTGACGCCAGTATTGAACGATCTGGCGGACGAGTATGATGGTCGTTGCGAAATTGTCAAAATCGATGTGGACGCCAATCCCGAAACGACGCAACGATATGGGATTCGCGCAATGCCAACCCTATTGATTTTCAAGGATGGCGAGGTCAAAGCGCAAAAAATGGGCGCGGGAAGTAAGGGACAGATCAAATCTTTTCTTGACAGCAATCTGTAGAAACGTTAACGTTGCGGCTGGCGGTATCCGAGATGTATGACGCGTGATGCCGCCAGAACGTTCCTGATGTTCCTACAGTGAATTCTTCGAACGTTTAGACGGGGGATTCCTTCCCAATTTCCGAAAAACTTCTTAAACGCGAAATTTCGCGTTTCTCGCCGTTTCTAGGTTCAACGGCTATTATCATCATTATTGTTATGCGTCTTTCAGATCTTAAAACACAACATGTGACCGAATTGGTCGAAATGGCAAACGCCATGGGAATCGAGGGGGCGAACCGCCTGCGTAAACACGATCTCATCTTTACATTACTCAAAACGCACGCCAAGCGCGGGGAAAGCATTTACGGTGATGGCGTGCTTGAAGTGCTGCCGGATGGTTTCGGGTTTCTGCGTTCGCCAGAATCTTCGTATCTGGCGGGTACGGACGATCTTTATATTTCACCGTCGCAAATTCGTCGTTTCAACTTGCATACCGGCGACACCATCGAGGGTGAAATCAGAACGCCCAAAGAAGGTGAGCGGTATTTCGCGCTGGTCAAAGTGGATAAGATTAACGGCGAAACACCGGAAGTGGCGAAAAACAAAATTCTTTTTGAAAACTTGACGCCATTATTTCCTGACGAGCAACTCGTATTGGAACGCGACATCAAAGCCGAAGAAAATATTACGGGAAGAATGATCGACATCATCGCGCCTATCGGTAAGGGTCAGCGCGGTTTGCTGGTTGCTCCGCCCAAGTCCGGCAAAACGGTGATGTTGCAACATATCGCGCATTCGATTGCCGCAAATCATCCTGAAGTGACGCTGATCGTATTATTGATCGACGAACGTCCCGAAGAAGTCACGGACATGACGCGTACCGTGCGCGGCGAAGTGATCGCTTCGACGTTCGACGAGCCAGCGGCACGTCATGTGCAAGTCGCCGAAATGGTGATTGAAAAAGCGAAGCGGCTGGTTGAACATAAACGTGATGTCGTGATTTTGCTCGATTCTATTACTCGCTTGGCGCGTGCGTACAATACCGTTGTACCGACTTCCGGTAAGGTTTTGACGGGTGGTGTGGACGCGCACGCGCTGCATCGTCCGAAACGTTTTTTCGGCGCGGCGCGTAATGTCGAGGAAGGCGGGTCGTTGACGATCATCGCGACGACGCTGATTGATACGGGCAGCCGAATGGATGACGTGATTTACGAAGAATTCAAAGGGACCGGCAATATGGAAATTCATCTTGAACGTCGTATGGCAGAAAAACGCTTGTATCCGGCAATCAATGTCAATCGTTCCGGCACACGCCGTGAAGAACTGTTGCTCAAGCAGGACATATTGCAAAAAACATGGATTCTGCGCAAAGTATTGCATCCAATGGACGATCTCGACGCTACGGAATTTTTACTCGACAAAGTGCGTTCCAGCAAAAACAACGCCGAATTTTTCGATTCGATGCGTCGTCAAGGTTGAAGCATTCGTCTCGATCATCTTTCACAAAAAACGCGGCTTCATGCCGCGTTTTTATAGGCATGAAATCATATATTGACAGTAGGGGTTCTCGATCGATAAATGACGCATGTTTGCGCGGGAACATGTGCGTGACACATTCATAACCACAGGGTATAGTTTTTTATTCAGACATTATGCCTCAACGGAAAACAGTTGGGGCATAATAATCACCTTCACTTAAGCGTTTACCTTTAAGGAGAGTCTCATGCGTAGCTTATCGAAAAAAATTTTGTTGCTGTTGATCGCTTTGATGCCTGTCGCGGCGCTGGCGCATATCGGACACGACGATGTCGAACATTTGGGTTTTCTGGCGGGGTTCTTGCATCCTTTTACCGGACTTGATCACCTCGCCGCAATGTTGGCGGTCGGTATTTGGAGCGCGATGACCACAAAACGCATTTGGGTCGCGCCAGTTTCATTTGCGTCGCTGCTTCTAGTGGGCGCGTGTCTGGGCATTGTCGGCGTGACATTGCCGCTCGTCGAACCGATGATCGCCACGTCGCTATTGGTGATCGGTTTGTTGTTGGCGGTGCAAGTCAAACTGCCTGCGATTGCGGGCGCAGCGCTGGTCGGCGCTTTTGCCATTTTTCATGGCCTGGCGCACGGCACGGAATTGGCGAGCGCGAGCAATATTGTTGCTGCGTTGATCGGCATGGTGTTGGGAACAGCGTTGATTCACTTGACAGGTTTGGGGCTTGGTCGGGTATTGATGAAATTCCATGTCACATGGGCACGCGTGATCGGCGGCGCGGTATCAGTGCTTGGTCTCGGTTTTTTGACGGGACTTGTGTAATCTCAAAACACGCCTCGTTCTTGTTGTGAGACGTTATGAACTTGATCATTCAGAAATTACAAAATGTTTGAATGATCAAGTTTTTGTTTCACCATTTGGACGACTGGCGAATATATATGCTTATTTGCGCGTAACCCAAAAATAGAGGATAATTCCAAATTCTCTGGACGCGATGAAAGCTTCAGGATAAAGATCGCGAAACGGAATTTCGCAAGAAAGGGTTATGATGAAAGAAAATATCCATCCTAAATACACCGAAATGGAAGTGACGTGTAGCTGCGGCAATAAATTTGTCACTTGCTCGACGCTTGGACGAGCGTTGCATATCGAAGTATGCTCATCCTGTCATCCGTTTTATACCGGAAAGCAGAAGATCGTCGATACGGCGGGGCGTGTTGAAAAGTTCCGCCAACGTTATGGCAAACGCGCGAGCAGCGCCGCCACGTAACCGTTGAAATATCGTTCATTTCGAAGGCAGCTTGGTGCTGCCTTTTTAATTTGTGTTTGCAGCTACGACGACCATAAGCCATGTCCGATTCGGTGTCGGCGGTGTAAGATAACGAAACTTTTCGCTAGTTTAATTTTTTATGCCGTCATCGCCTCGCTTTTCTGAATATTCATTTATGCTTGCACCCGATACGGACTCTTTATCTTCATCGGAACCTTGGCGCGCATGGAAACAAGGTGGTTTGGTTTTATTGTGTTTGGCGTGGATCGCGTTGGGATTGGTCGGTCACGCGCCTTGGAAAGTGGAGGACGCCAAGACCATCGTTGCCGCGTGGGAGATGGTCGAGAAACAAGATTTTCTCGTGCCGAGATTGGTTGGCGAGCCGGATTTTTCATATGGACCATTAGTACCGCAACTGGCGTCGTTGACGATTACGGTATTCACGCCGACGCTCGCGCCGCATGACGCCGCGAGAATTGCTGCCGGCGTTTTACTCTTTTTGACTTTATTGTTTACTGCGCTTGCTGGTCGTGAACTGGGAGGTAAAACACGTTATTGGCTGCCGATGTTGATCCTTATCGGTTGCGCGGGTTTATTCGATCGCGTGCATATGCTGTCGCCACAGATCGGCGCAATGGCAGCGATCGCGTTGTCACTCTATGCGCTGGCGTTGGCGCCGCGCCGTCCGGGGTTAGGTGGCGTACTGTTTGGACTGGCTTTGATCGTCGGTATGCTTTCGTACAACGCGCATGTATTGATCGTTCTTCTATTGACTGCGTTGTTGCTGCCGATGGCGCACGCGCAATGGCGGTGCGGCGCGTTTGGTTTTACGATTATTTTTGCGGTGGTATTGACGGCTATTTCTTGCGCGGCGTGGCCTGCGTTGCTGTATCAACGTTCGCCTGATCTGTTCGCGCAGTGGTACGACGCGCAAAATATTTTTGCCTCTTGGTCGTTCTCCGAAGTATCCATCATCGAAAACGCGGGCTGGTTGCTGCGCAATTTATTATGGTTGGCATGGCCGGCATGGCCATTAGCGGCATGGTTGATCTGGATTCGAATGCGAGGCTTTCACGGCGGATTGAAAACGCCGGCGGTGATCCTTCCGATGACGATGATTTTGGTGCTGCTCGTCCATTTCTTATTGATACCGGAAATTCGCGCTATCGACAGTTTGTTCATTCTCGTGCCGTTTGCGCTGTTGGCGTCGGAAGAGGTTGATAGCTTGCCGCGCAGCGGTTCAGCGGGATTGGATTGGTTCGGAATTTTGACTTTCGGGCTGGCGGCGATTGCGCTGTGGCTTTTCTGGTGGGACGCCTACGTCAACGGACTCAGCTCGTATGCGGCGGAACTTTTCCGAGACGCCGAGGCGGGTTATCAACCGTCGTTTCGTTTGCGCGGTGCGTCGGTATCGTTGTTTTTGACGATACTCTGGATTATGCTGGTGCGACCAGCGCGACAATCCAGCCGCAGAGCGGTATTGAATTGGGCGGCGGGGATGATGTTGATTTGGGGAATGGTCTCGACGATCTGGATGCCTTATCTCGATTCACGGCGCAGCTATCAGGTCGTCGCTGATATGTTGCATCCGTATATCGAAGTCGGTTGCCTCGCCGGACAAAACATTGGCGACGCGCAACGCGCCATTTTCTATTATTATGCGCACGCCGAGACGCGCAACGACGTGGCGGCGCTGGCGGCTTGTCCGTTGCTGTTGGTACAGTACGACGATATCCGTGCGGAAAACGTTCCGCAAATCGACGGTTACCAGTATCTCGAATTCAGTTATCGTTACGGCGACGATAACGAATTGTATGCGCTTTATCGGAAGGATGCCTTATGAAATTCGTCGATGAAGCTTATATTGAGGTTTACGCAGGCGATGGAGGCAACGGTGCGGCTTCGTTTCGACGGGAGAAGTTTATTCCGCGCGGTGGTCCCGACGGTGGTGATGGCGGACGCGGTGGCAGTATTTATCTGGCGGCGGATCGTAATATCAATACATTGGTTGATTACCGGTTTCTGAGGAGTTTTCGGGCGCAACGCGGTGAAAACGGGCGTGGACGCGATCAATACGGGCGTGGTGGCGAAGACAAAATATTGCGCGTACCGGTGGGTACGGTAGTCAGTGACGCCGAAAGCGAAGAAATATTGGCAGATTTATCGCATGACGGGGCGCGGGCATTGGTTGCCAAAGGCGGGCGCGGCGGTTGGGGCAATTTGCATTTCAAGTCGAGCATCAATCGGACGCCGAGACAGTTTCAGCCTGGCGAAAAAGGCGAAACGCGCCGACTGTGTCTGGAGTTGCAGGTATTGGCGGATGTCGGGTTGCTGGGTTCACCCAATGCCGGCAAATCGACATTGATCCGCGCGGTGTCGGCGGCGCAACCGAAAGTGGCGGATTATCCGTTCACGACGCTCACGCCGACGCTCGGCGTAGTGCGTGTCGGTATGGATAATAGTTTTGTGATGGCGGATATTCCGGGATTGATCGAAGGAGCAGCCGACGGCGCTGGATTGGGGCATCAGTTTTTACGGCATTTGCAAAGAACTAAGCTATTATTGCATATCGTCGATATCGCGCCGCTCGACCCCGACACCGATATGGTCGGTACGGCACGAGGCATTGTGCGAGAGTTGGCGCGTTACGATCAGGCGCTTTACGAAAAGCCACGCTGGTTGGTGTTCAATAAAATTGATATGCTCGATGAAACGGAACGTCGAGCGGTGATGGATGTATTGTTGGCGGCGCTTGATTGGCAAGAGCCTTATTTTGCGATTAGCGCGTTGAGCGGCGAAGGTTGCAAGGCGCTGACGGCGGCAATCGCGCAGTGGTTTGCCGCGCGTATTGCAGAAGACGAGCCGCCCGATCACGAAAGTATCGGCAAAGATGAGCGTGCGCCTGTGGTTTTGACACCATCGGCGGTCGATGCGCCGTCGCTCAAAAAAGGGAAAACATGAAGAAAACGTCTGTTGTTGCCGAAGCGAAGCGAATAGTTGTCAAAGTCGGATCGAGTTTGGTCACTAATCAAGGACGCGGATTGGATCGCGCCGCCATTGCGCATTGGGCGGAAGAAATGGCGCGTATCCGATTATTGGGCAAAGAAGTGGTTTTGGTTTCATCGGGCTCGATTGCCGAAGGAATGCAACGTCTGGGTTGGACGAGCCGTCCCAAAGAAATGCACAAATTACAAGCCGCCGCCGCCGTCGGACAAATGGGATTGGTGCAGGCGTATGAAACGGCTTTTGCGCGACAGGGTTTACAAACGGCGCAAATTTTATTGACGCACGAAGATTTGTCGAATCGGCGGCGTTATCTCAACGCGCGGACGACATTGCGCACATTGCTGGCGTTGAACGTCATTCCAATCATCAACGAAAACGATACGATTACGACGGAAGAAATCAAATTCGGGGATAACGACACACTGGGCGCATTGGTCGCCAATTTATTGGAAGCCGACGTGTTGATTTTGCTTACCGACCAAAACGGGCTTTATACCGCCGATCCGCGTCTTGACGTGCAAGCGCGATTACTCGATGAGGCGCAAGCGGGCGATGCCGCGCTGGAGGCGATGGCAGGCGGCGCGGGCAGCGCGATCGGCAAGGGCGGGATGTTGACCAAGGTACTGGCCGCAAAACGCGCGGCGCGTTCAGGCGCGTCGACGATCATCGCCAACGGACGGGAGGAAAACGTGTTGACGCGATTGACGGCAGGTGAGCGCATCGGAACGCAGCTTACTGCCAATACCGAACCGTTGGTGGCGCGCAAACAATGGATCGCCGATCAGCTTCAGGTTACGGGGTATTTATATTTGGACGATGGCGCCGTTCGCGCCGTTACCCAAGAAGGCAAGAGTTTGTTGCCAATAGGCGTCGTCAAAAGCGAAGGCCGTTACGACCGCGGCGAAATGGTCGCTTGCCGCGATCCACGCGGCAAAGAAATTGCGCGCGGATTGATCAATTACAATACTGATGATGTGCAAAAGATATTGCGGCATCCCTCGTCAGAAATTGAGGCGATTCTCGGTCATATCGAAGAACCGGAACTGATTCATCGGGACAATCTGGTGCTAACGTAAAAGCGGGCGAGAAATTGATGCTGTTGCGATAAATAGCATGATGGTACGACGCGCTGATTTTTTGTTGGCTTTGTGAATTAAGGTGCCGTTTTGTAGAGAGCGTTGTCGGGCAGCCGTTTAACTTGAGGTAAAATACGCGCGTTATGGCTTTTTCTTCGCTACAGGTTAGCATAGTCACGTATCAACCGGATGAAGATAATCTGGTACGATGCCTTTACGCGCTTTCGGAAGCGATTGAATTTGCGCGCGAAGAAGGCATTATTTATTCGGTCAATGTTGCATTGATCGATAATAGCCAAAACCAGAATCGGGTTCGGCGACTTATCGAATTGGGCAATCTGTTTTTCCGTGAACCGACAGAAGTTTCTTATTTGCACGGGCACTCCAATATCGGTTACGGCGCGGCGCATAATCTGACGTTGCACGGAAGCGGCGCTGATTATCATCTGGTGCTCGATGTGAATGTGGAATTGGCGCGGGAATCGCTGGCAGAGGGTGTCAGTTGGATGCAGGCGAACGACGACACTGGTCTTGTGTCGGCGGCGCTTCTCGATATAAACGGCAACCGCGTTTATCCCTGCTCGCAATATCCTTCGGTGCTTGATCTTTTTCTCGTGGATTTCGCGCCGCGCTGGATCGGACGGCTTTTCATCAAAAGGTTAGAGCGTTTTCTAATGAGACAACAAGTCAAGGCGCAGCGCACTTTTTTTGATATTCCTTGTTTTACCGGATATTGTTTGCTTGCCCGTCGTACCGTTACCGATCAAAGCAGCGGATTTGATCCATCTTTTTTTCTTTATTTCGGCGATTACGATCTGACGTTGCAATTAGGTCTGATCGCGCGCACCGCCTACCTCCCTTTCATGCAGGCGACGTTTCACCAAGTTGCCAGTTTGCCGCGCAAAAACATTTACTATAGCTGGTGGTTTTGCAAAGATGCAATGACATTTTTCCGTAAAAATGGCTGGAAGTGGAGATAACTATGGAGCGACAATATTTTTCGACATTGATTACGCCGCAAACACTCGCGTGCCATCTCGACGATCCTAACTGGTTGATTTTCGATGTGCGCGCCGATTTGTCGGAACCCGATTGGGGACAATCGGTTTATCGAGCATCGCACATTCCAGGCGCGATATGGTTATCTCTCGACAGGGACTTGTCGGCGCAGTCTACTGGAGTCAACGGGCGGCATCCGTTACCGTTGCCGGAAAGTTTTTCACAACGTATGGCGCAGTTGGGACTATCGCCGGAGCGACAAGTCGTCGTTTACGATCAGGCGCAAGGTGCGTTCGCGGCGCGGTTGTGGTGGATGTTGCGCTGGATTGGATTTAGTGTTTGCGCGGTTTTGGACGGCGGATTTGCGCGTTGGCAAAAAGAAAAGCTGCCGACTGAAAAAATAATTCACACGTCGCGCGCGGGAAAATTTGTGGCGAACCCGCATAACGAAATGTACGTTGACGCGGATGAAGTTTTGGGGAAACTCGAAACGTCGACGATGACACTGATCGACGCGCGGTCGGCATCGCGGTTTCGCGGTGAAAACGAAACGATAGACCCTGTCGGCGGCCATATCCCTGGCGCGCGCAATCGTCCGTACACCGATAACCTCATGCCTGACGACACCTTCAAATCGGCGAAAGAACTGCGCAAAGAATTCGAAACTTTGTTGGACGGCGCGTCGTTGGCGACTGTCGTGCATCAATGCGGCAGCGGCGTGACCGCGTGCCATAATGCGCTGGCGATGGCGGTCGCCGGAATGCCTGCGATGCGTCTTTACGCAGGGTCTTGGAGCGAGTGGTGCACTAATCCGAAGCGGCCGGTAGCACAGAGTCAAAGTGCGTAGCTTATTACGACGGCGGGTCGGCTTTGTCTTTCATGGTTTCGATAAGCGCTGCCTGAACGCTGGTGTGCAACTTTAAAAAACGGTCGCGCAACAGCCATCCGAAGAAAGCGACCGAAGCCAGCATCAATAATAATTGTTCGATTGTTGGCAGCAACGTTGAACTCAATCCAATAATCAGCAACAGAAAACCGACGATCGTAATCAACGGAATGAGTTCCGACATCAACCGCCTCATCGTTTCGGTATAACGCCCGGCAAGCATCGGCGAAACGCTTGATTCCGCCAAAATCATGCTTAGCGCTTTGAGCTTGCCATACGCCGCGATCAGACACGGCAAAGAAAGAATCACCGCGATAAGCCATGAAAGCATTCCGCCCCAACGCCGCGCGATGCCCAACGCTTCGAACTCTTCCACCAAATGCGGTAGAAATAAATTACCAGCAAGAAAGATCGCCGTCACCAGCGACAGATTGACGAGCACCTGAATGACGATACGGCGTATGATACGCGCCCGCAATGCGCTGTCGCCTTGCGGTTGGATATTTTGCAGCCAAGTAGTGTACATCTGGCTGATGTAAACGATGCGTGTCGGTATCACCTTGGAAATTTGCCGTGTCAGCGGTCCCGCCCATTGAATCAGGTACGGCGTCAACAACGAGGTGACGGCGGCGACGGCAACGGCGATCGGATAAAGAAAGTCGCTGGTGACTTTCAGCGTTTGTCCGAGCGCTGCGATGATAAACGAGAATTCGCCGATCTGCGATAAACCCATACCGACGCGCATGGATGTGCGCGCGCCGTGTCCGGCGATGAATGTTGCCGTGCCGCAGGCAAACAATTTACCAATCACGACGACGACGGTAATCAGCACGATGGGTCCGGCGTATTCGAGCAGAACTTTCGGATCGAACAACAAACCGATAGCGACAAAGAAGATCGCGCTAAACATGTCGCGGATCGGCTCGATGATGCGTTCGATAATATGAATTTGTCGCGCTTCGGCGATGATCGCGCCGATGACAAAGGCGCCGAGCGCCATACTGTAATCGAGCTTGATGACGATCAGGCAGAAGCCAAAACACAAGCCGAGCACGGTAATCAGCAGCATTTCGTTGCTTTTATAACGGGCGACGTAAGTAAGCAATCTCGGTACGATCAGGATACCGAGTACAAGCGCCACGATCATGAATAACGACAATTTGCCCAGTGTGGAAAATACGGCATCGGCGCGTACTTCGCCGGTAATCGAAATCGCCGACAATAGAGCGATCATCCCGATTGCCAGAATGTCTTCGATGATCAGAATACCGAAGATCAGTTCGGCAAAGTGCTCTCGCTTCATGCCGAGATCGTCGAGGACCTTGATGATGATTGTCGTGGACGACACCGACAACATCGCGCCCAAGAACACCGCGTTCATCGTGCCCCACTCGAAGTACATGGCGATTTTGTAGCCCGCCCACATCATCATTGCGATTTCAGCCAACGCGCCAAGTAGCGCAGTTAACCCGACGTTCATCAGTTTTTTCAGGTTGAACTCAAGTCCCAACGTGAACA
>JAISYH010000047.1 GCA_031270015.1 Burkholderiales bacterium
TGACGCTGGTGGCGAACACCGTTGCGACGGCGACCCCGGCGACGGTGACCAACCACATTGTGCCGAGCAGCACGACCTTGACCACGGTGACGCTGACCAACAGCGTGACCGGCGACAAGAGCGCTTCGGGCTACACGGCGAGCGGGCGGTTTACCGGCGCGCTCAACTGCGGCACCGGTTACGTCTTTACGACCGAACTGTTGGAAGGCGCGGTTGGCGAATACAGTGTTGCGCAAGGCGCGTCATGCACGGCGAGCACGAGCGCGCGTCCGGCGCTGACCAATGCGCTCTACAGCTGGTACGGTCCGACCTACACGCCGAGCCAGCCGTTCACGGCGACCTCGGCGACCGCGGTGACCGCGGCGCACGTGATTGACTTGGCGGATGCGGAGGAGATCACGGTGGAAGTGACGTTGACGGGAGAAACTTACCTTTACACTACAGGGAGCAACTTCTCCTTCAATGTGACTTGCGGCGCAATACCGAATGTGCCGGTGACGATCACGGGCGTCAGTTCTTATACGGTGCCACTGAGACAAACCATAACGACGACAAGAATTCCGCGAGGCCTGTCTTGCACGATCGCTGAAGCGGTGCCGTTTACTGTCGCGGGCGCGACGATAGCGCCGGCGTTCGTGAACGGACTCACCCGCGTGGTCGCCGATCCTACGTCCAACGCCAATGCGAATACTTTTGAAGTTGAATATTACATTCGCGCGGGAACGCATGATACGGCGGCATTGACCGTAGAGAAGAAGGTAACGGGGAATATGTCCGGGCATGATGCGTCCAATGAGTTCGAAATTGGCATTAGTTGCGTAGATCAAAGTTCTGCTCCGTCGGTCAATACAACGGTCAAGCTGTATGGCAACGGAGGGACGGCGAGAGTTACGGCGTTTGTTGGCGATGAATGCGCAATCAGTGAAAACACGCTGCCGAATGCGCTTGCGGGGTACAAGTATGCGCGAAACATCGTGCCATCGTTGATTGATGAAATCACTTTGGATCGGACGATTACGGTGACCAACGAGGTTATCGATAGTGCAGAAAACGCGCTTGTGCTCAGGGTACGTAACACTGTAACGGGCGTGAAGACAACGGACGCTAATTACATACAAGGTCGCAACCTTTTCGACGGCATCGTATTGAGTTGCGCGGGTGGCAACGCGCCGCAGACCTTCAATGCAGCCGAAAACGAAGAGGCGACGCTTAGCCTTGTCGGTATCGTCACGCCATTTGCGATGTGTGAGTTGGCGGGTGTGACCGATACGGTACCACCAGTAAGCAATGCTTACCGTGTCACTCCGACCGGTTTCAATGGTCTGGCGAATAGCAGCGACATGTTGACAGTGACGCACGATATTGTGTTGAAAGGCGGTTCGAGTCCGACCAATATTGGTGTGCCCATCCCGACACTCGATGTGAAAGGTCTCATCTTGTTGATCGGATTGATGTTGGGCGCTGTATTGTGGCAGATAAGGAGAAGGCGTCAGGTATAATATGGTGGCGATGACGCAGTAAGCAGTGAAAACGGAGGCTTTTCCAGCCTCCGTTTTTTTATGGGTTGCATGAAGATAAAAGGGGAACGAGGAGAGAAAAAGAAAGTTATCTCGAATCACTGATTGCTTTTCATCTGATAATTTTGGTAATGACGAAAAATAGTAATGATTCTGAGATGATTGATGAGCAGATACGATCATTTAGGTGACAAAAACAAAATTTCTGATTATCCTCAGGCGGTGGTCAAGCGTCGGCTTGATCAATCATTCAAGGAGAAAATAAAGTGAAAATCAAAATAATTCTTTTGGTATGCCTGTTAATTGCATTAACGGGTTGTCAGAAAGAGGAGACAAACGTTCAGCAAAGCGGACGGCAGGATAAACAGCAAAATACCAATGGTCGACAAAACATTGCACCTGAAACGGGGTTGGCAAACGCGGGATTTGAAACGGGCGAGCTTTCAAAAAGCGGCAGAGTGGAAGGATGGCATTTTGAGCAACACGCGGGACCCGCGTCTTATGAATTCACTTTGGACAAAGAAATCTTCCACGGCGGATCGCGTTCTTTGAAGATCACCAATATTGGCGCAGAACCTTACGGTGTAGCACAGCAAAAAATACCGGTTCACGGATTGCGCGGCAAAGAGGCAATATTATCGGCATGGATCAGAACTGAGAACGCGGATGGCACGGGCGCGGGACTGACGATCCGCATGTTAAACAGCGGCGCGATTCTCGCGTACAATTTCATGAGCGAGGCATTGGTCGAGGGTACGCAAGATTGGAAACAATATTCGATTTCTCTCCAAGTTCCCGAACGCGCAACCGATATCGAAGTCGGCATCATGCTGCAAGGCAAAGGAATGGTTTGGGCAGATGATTTTGAATTAACTTTCAAATGAAATCGCGGCCAAGGGGACGATGAGCTGTTGTTGCGATTGACTGGATGCGCGGCAAACCCCGTCCTTCAGGCGGAGGAGGATGTCAAAGTACGACCAGACTTCTCACCAAATGCCAAAATCGCGTAACTGTTGAGTCGCCGCTTGCGCCCAGCCGCGATTGGCGATGGGGCTGGCGGGGCTGGGATGAAGAATACGCCCGACGCGGATGGGCGTGGCGTCACCTAGCGCATGGCGGATGCGCGTCTCCGTCCAGACGCCGACGCCGATCGTCCACTGCGGTTGCAGAAGATCGAGCAAGGCGCGCAGATGAATATCGCAGGCTGCGAGCAGCGGTCGTTGTTCCAATAGCGGAAGTTTATCGGGAGTCATGTTGCGCGCTTCGTTGAAAAAAATAAGGGGACAATAGTTGACGACGAAATGGTCGGAGAAAAACACTTCGGGCGCGCCGAAGCGCTGCGCGAATAATCCCCATAAGCGACGTCCGCTGACTTCGGAGCGTTGGCAGGAAAAACCTTCGACCGGGCGTTTTGGGTTTTCACGCGTTGGTTTTTGAATCGGCGCGTAAATACCGAGCCAATCGCGAACGGCAGCGATTTCACCGAAAGGTACGCCGGTTTGCGCCATTCCGAAGGGACCGGGATTCATGCCGACGAAAACTATTTTTTTAGTCGTATTGGCGAAGCGGCGAAGATAGGTTTCATGCGCGGTCCAGGCGTAATCGAGTGGGTTGTAAACGTGCGTGACTGGTGGCGCGAACGAAAGCGTGTTCACTGTGGCGCGCAGCTTTTGGGCAGCGGCGAGCGCGGATTCGGTAATGGAAGAACATTTTTTCATGATGAGAGCTGTGGCGCGTCGAGTTTTTTCAGCGATTGCCTCAACCACCAGACCATCAATATGCCCGGTACGGCAGCGATGATCGAAAAAAGAAAGAACGAGGGCCAACCGATAGTTTTGGAAAGTATGCCTGATAAAGGCGCGACGTAAATTCGGCCAACCGCCGCAAAAGCCGAGAGCAGCGCGTAGTGCGTCGCGCTGAACCGCCGGTTGCATAGGGACATCAACAGCGCAACGAAAGCGACAGTCCCCATACCGCCGCATATATTTTCAATCGCAATGACGGTTAGCAATAGCCAATCGAGAGAGACCGGCGCATCCAGAGAGACGATCCGCCAGTCGAACGCCGGAACGAATACTTTACCCCAAAAACCCTTGCCGAGAACCGATAGGCTATAAAAACCAATATTGGAAACGAGTTGCAAAATACCGAATGATAACAATGAGCGGAAAAGCCCGAGCTTGGTCATTAAAAACCCACCGAGCAGAGCGCCAAAGATGGTCAGCCACAAACCGATGACTTTATTCACGATGCCGACTTCTTCTTGCGAAAAACCCATGCTCTGAATCAGAAACGGCGTCGTCAATACGCCGGCAAACGCGTCACCCAGTTTGAACAGAACGATCAACGCCAGAAATGCCAGCGCGCCCTGTCGTGAAAAATAGCTCGATAGCGAGCGGTTGAGCGTCTCGAAACCAGCGTATTTCGCCGCAAGCCAAGCAAGTGGCAACGCGAAAAGAATTTCAGTGATGATAAAAAGAAATTGTATCCAGTCGTTGTCGTCATCGGGGTCAAAGCCAACGAAAACCAATATTATGCGCGCCAGTCCATAACCGACAATGACGCCGATGATCATCGCCAGAAATCCGGCGAGCTCGCGTTTGGGATCGGTATCCAATATTTTGAACGCCGCGTTGATACGCGGCAGCGTGGTGAGCGAAAGGCAGCCGCATATGAACATCAACGCCGCCATCACGCAATAAACTTTCGACCAAGACCCCCATTGTCCCGCCCAGATCATCGCGATACCGCCGGATAGGATCATTGCGATGCGATAGGAAAAAACATGCGCCGACGCGCCCGGTCCACGCTCGTTTTCAGGAAGCAAATCGGTACGGTAAGCATCGACGACGATATCTTGCGACGCCGATAAAAACGCGATGAGCGTCGCCATTGTGGCAAAAAGTTTGGGCGTTTCGGCGGGCGATACTTGCGCTATCGCATAGAGCGCGCTCGCCAGCGCGAATTGGGTGATCACCAGCCAGCCTCGTCGCCGTCCGAGCAGCGGCGGCTCAAAACGATCCATCAGCGGCGCCCATAAAAACTTGAGCATATAAGGGACGGCGACTAAGCCGAAGAAGCCGATGGTGGCGATATCAATGTGTTCCATCACCAGCCACGCCTGCATTGCCTGACCGGTAAGCGCCAACGGTAAGCCGGAAGCGAACCCCAATATCAGGATGGCAGAAAGTCGCCAGAATCGTAAAAGAGGGAACGACATCATCAATATTAGTTTTTTAACAGGGGGTTAGCGCGTTGTACGTTTCCCCTGCAAACGATGGCAAATTTCCGTCGTCAGCGACGCGCGGTTCATCGTGTAAAAATGCAAACCGGGCGCGCCGCCGGCAAGCAGGCGTTCGCATAATGCAGTGATGACATCGAGACCGAACGCGCGGATCGACGCCGCGTCGTCGCTGTAACTTTCCATTTGCAGAGCGAGCCAACGAGGAATTTCCGCGCCACACATCTCAGAAAAACGTTGCAACCGCGAAAAATTGAAGATCGGCATTATCCCGGGGACGATCGGCACATTCGCGCCGATCGCCGCGCAACGATCGATAAAGTGAAAATAAGCGTCGGCATTAAAGAAATATTGGGTAATTGCCGAATTGGCACCAGCATCAATTTTCGTTTTGAAGTGGCGCACATCGAGATCGTAGCTGTGCGATTGCGGATGCGCTTCGGGATACGCCGCTACGTCGATATGGAACCAATCGCCGCTAATCTCGCGGATATAAGCGACGAGTTCCGACGCATAGTGGAAATTGCCGCTATCGCCCGTGCCAGAGGGCATGTCGCCGCGCAACACTACGATATGATGAATATCGTAATCACGATAAACGTCAATGATTTCACGAATCTGTTTTTTAGTCGCGCCGACACTCGATAAATGTGGCGCGCCACGCAAACCGTCTTTGCGAATCGCCAATACGGTATCGAGTGTGCCTTGTCGCGTCGAACCGCCCGCGCCGAACGTCACCGAACAAAAGTCCGGATTCAATAGCGCCAATTTACGGCGAGTCACGTTCAGTTTTTCCACGCCTTCGTCGCTTTTGGGCGGGAAAAACTCAAAGCTCAATCCGGAAAGAGTTCGGGTATTCACGGGTAACCTTTCATCAGTCAGGCAATCGACTACTTGTATCAATAACGATAAGTATCGGGTTTATAAGGACCGTCCGCCGGAACATTGATGTAATCGGCTTGTTGTGACGTCAAGCGTGTTAGTTGCGCATTGAGTTTTTTCAGTTGCAACAATGCCACTTTTTCATCGAGATGTTTGGGCAACACGTAAACACCTGGCGGGTATTCGCCGCTGTTCCGTTTCGTCCATAACTCGATCTGCGCCATCGTTTGATTGGCAAACGACGAACTCATCACATACGATGGGTGTCCCGTACCGCAACCGAGATTGACCAGGCGACCTTCGGCAAGCAAAATAATACGTTTCCCATCGGGGAAAATGATATGATCGACTTGCGGTTTGATCTTTTCCCAGCGGTATTGCTTTAGCGCCGCGACTTGTATCTCGTTGTCGAAGTGACCGATATTGCAAACGATGGCGTTGTTTTTCATGCGCGCCATGTGATCGTGCGTAATCACATCGCGGTTTCCGGTAGCGGTGACGAAAATATCCGCTTGATCGGCAACATCATCCATTCTGACGACGCGGTAACCTTCCATCGCCGCTTGCAACGCGCAAATCGGGTCGATTTCCGTAATCCACACTTGCGCGGACAATGCGCGCAGCGCTTGCGCCGAACCTTTGCCAACGTCGCCATAACCGCAAACCACGGCGATTTTGCCCGCGATCATCACGTCGGTGGCGCGTTTGATTGCGTCGACCAGCGATTCGCGGCAGCCGTACAAGTTATCGAATTTCGATTTGGTGACCGAATCATTGACATTGATCGCCGGAAACGCCAGACGCCCTTGCTCGTGCATTCGTTGCAAACGGTGTACGCCGGTCGTCGTTTCTTCAGTCACACCGTGAATCGATGCTTTGATGCGTGAATAGAAATCGGGCGTTTCTTTCAATGTTTTTCTGATCGACGCGAACAATGCCGTTTCTTCGTCACTGTTTGGATGGTTGAGTATCGACGGGTCTTTTTCCGCGTTCGCGCCGAGATGAATGAGTAGCGTCGCGTCACCACCGTCGTCTAAAATCATATTAGGTTTCTCGCCGTTTGACGATTGAAAAATACGGTGCGTGAACGCCCAGTATTCATCAAGCGTTTCACCCTTGTAAGCAAAAACGGGTGTGCCGGACGCCGCGATTGCCGCCGCCGCGTGGTCTTGCGTTGAATAAATATTGCACGACGCCCAGCGCACTGATGCGCCCAGCGCTTGCAAAGTTTCAATCAATACCGCCGTTTGGATCGTCATGTGCAACGAACCGGCGATACGCGCGCCCGCCAACGGTTGGGACGGCGCGTATTCTTCACGAATCGCCATCAAGCTCGGCATTTCCGTTTCGGCGATGGCGATTTCCCGTCGCCCAAAGTCAGCCAGGTCAAGATCGGCGACATAATAATCGCGCGCTGTTTTCACTGTATCTTTCATCATGGTGTCCTCTCAAAAAAGGAGGCGATCAGAACCGCCCGCATTCCCGTTCATGGGTCAAATGCGAGCGCCGTTGGAAAAGACCCGAGCCTGGCTTGATCGGCGATAACGCCCAAAAGTCGCAACGCTCCTCGGAACGGGACGATTATACCGATTTCTCGCTGGAACGCGAAGATCGGCGTATCAAAGTTTATCCAGTAAGGCTGCGGCAAGAAGTTTTCCGTTTCCCAACACGGTTTGGCAATACACGCCCGATTGCGCGAGCAACTTCAATCGTCGCGGTAAAGCGGATTGCCGCGCTTGAGCAAACCATGCCAGAATTTGCCAGTTTTCGGGGGGCAGTTCTTCGCGGAAAGACTGTAACGCTTCGATGTGGCGGGCGTTCCATGCGCGAAAATCGCCGATGAACAACGAACGGACACGGGAAGCGCGAGCAGACGCGCCGACGCCCGCGCCGATCTGGTTGTCGCGGTGTTGACGATAATGAACGGTAGGTTGAAGTTCGAAACGGATTTGTCCGCCGCAAGCGGCAACCAAGAGATACGTCCACCAGTCATGGATGACGATAAGCGTATCTTCCGATGTTTTTTGCAATAAGCGGCGCGTCGCTTCGTTGAATAACATGGTATTGCCGCTGGCGATGTTTTGTGCGAGCGCGTTGCGGAACGATGGCGGGCGGCGAAACGCGGGCGAAACGCCGACGACGTTGCCGCTATCATCGATGAGCCGCGTGCGACTGCCAAAAAGCGCAGGCGTGGTATCGGCGACCGTGCGGCAAAAAGCAAAACCGCGCGCGATGCGCTCTGGCAACCAAATATCGTCTTGATCGCAATAAGCGTAATAATTTGCCTGAATTTCAGCGCGACGTACGAGCGACAAAAAATTTGCGGCAGCGCCTAATCGAGGTGTTTGCGCGATACATAAACGCTCGCCGCCCAAGCGTTGCTGATATTGACGAAGGATATTGAGCGTGCCGTCGGTCGAACCATCGTCGGAGGCATAGATCGTCCAATTCTGATGCGTTTGCGCAATCAACGAATCGAGTTGCGCCGCGAGGAATTTTTCGCCTTGATAAGTAGCAAGCAGAATGGCAACGTGGTCGGAGCTCATGGTTGGCGGGAAAACCAATATTACAGAATATAATCCGACAACTTTTGATTATGCGCGATGCCGTCGAGCGTTTTATCGACGAACGCGGCGTTGATGACGATTTCCTTCCCGCTGAAACGCGACGCGTGAAACGCGCTTTCCTCAAGCAATCGTTCGATTACGGTATAAAGCCGCCGCGCCCCAATGTTTTCCATGCGCTCATTGACTTCGAAAGCAATTTCCGCCAAACGTTTTACACCATCGTCGTGAAAAATCAAGCGCACGTTTTCGGTGGCAAGCAGCGCTTCGTATTGTTTGGTCAGACAGGCATCGGTGGCGGTGAGAATTTGTTCGAAATCAGCGACCGATAACGACGACAATTCGACGCGGATTGGAAAACGTCCCTGTAATTCGGGAATCAGATCGGAAGGTTTCGACAGATGAAATGCGCCCGACGCGATGAACAAAATATGATCGGTACGGATCATGCCGTATTTTGTCGAAATAGTCGTGCCTTCAACCAACGGTAGCAAATCCCGCTGCACGCCTTGCCGCGACACATCCGAACCATGCGTTTCCGAGCGTACCGCGATTTTATCGATTTCATCGATGAATACGATACCGTTTTGCTCGACGGCAGTAATGGCTTGCGTTTTGATTTCGTCATCGTTCAATAATTTGGCGGACTCTTCGTCAGCAAGCGCTTTGAGCGCGTCGCCGACCTTCATTTTCCTGACTTGTCGCCTCGCGCCGCTGACATGATGAAACATTCCTTGTAATTGCGCCGCCAATTCTTCCATGCCGGGCGGCGCCATGATTTCCATTTCCGCCGACAACATCGGAACGTCGATATCGATTTCTCTATCGTTGAGCTTGCCTTCACGCAACATTTTGCGGAATTTCTGCCGTGTGCCGCCGTCGGTGGATTGTGTCGTCGGGTCGGCATCGCGAGCGGGCGGCAGCAATGCGTCCAGCAAACGTTCTTCGGCGGCGTCGAGCGCGCGGTCGCGCACTTTACGCGACTCGCTTTCGCGCATTTGTTTGACGGCGATTTCGGCGAGATCACGAATGATGGAATCGATGTCTCGCCCGACATAACCGATTTCGGTAAACTTTGTCGCCTCGACTTTGATGAACGGCGCTTCAGCGAGCTTCGCCAATCGACGCGCGATTTCCGTCTTGCCGACGCCGGTAGGACCGATCATCAAAATATTTTTGGGTGTGATTTCATGCCGTAGTGGTTCAGGCACTTGCTGCCGTCGCCAGCGATTACGCAGCGCGATAGCGACGGCGCGTTTGGCGTCGTCTTGTCCGATCACGTGTTTATCAAGTTCGTGAACAATTTCTTCGGGAGTCATCGAAAACATGCGGAAACCTTGAAAAAGAAATGGAAACAATGATAACAGTACCCAAAAGGAGGAGAAGCCAATACGGTAATATTATGCCGAGTTAATCAATATGCGGGTGATTCACGTATATTTTATTCGGATGATGTCGCCAAATTTGCTACAATCCAGCGACCGATTCTTCGTGATCGTCAGCGTTCACGCTTATGCGTTTTAATTTTAGGATTCGTCGTTTTTCGTTTTCATGCTTGAAGTAAAAAATCTTGCGGCGCGCCGTGGTCATATCACATTGTTCGATCAGGTGAATTTTCGTCTGTCGGCGGGCGAGGCGTTGGTGGTGACCGGCGCCAACGGTACCGGTAAAACGACGCTGTTACGGATGCTGGCGGGGTTGTCGCATCCGTTGTCGGGGAAAATGTTTTGGCAAGAGCAAGAAGTGCGTCCTTTCGATCCGCTGCTGCGCAATAACATCAACTTTGCCGGACACGCGCCGTCACTTAAAGATGAGTTGACGGCGGAAGAAAATCTGGAAATTTTGGTGCGCTTGACCGGCGAGTCGGTATCGCGGCAGACTTTGCGCGACGCGCTGGACAAAGTGGCGCTTGGCGCGCGTTTGAATGTGCCGGCGCGCTCGCTTTCGCAAGGGCAGCGGCGGCGCATCGGTTTGGCGCGGTTGACGTTGATACCGCGTGTCTTGTGGATACTGGACGAACCGGTGACGGCGCTGGATGTGGCGGGCATTGCGTTACTCGGCGAGATGATGGCGTCGCACGTCAAAGCGGGCGGTTCTGTGATCGCGGCGACGCATCAATCGCTGGATTTGCCCAACGTGCGTTCTTTTTCTTTTCAGTGAGTTGCCGATGAATACGCCCGCTTCTTTCCCAACCAGATCGGCTTACGCATTTGGCGACGGCGCGCTTTCAGCTTTTTCCTGGGCGTTGCGCCGCGATCTTCGGCTGGCGATGCGGTCGCGCGCCGAACTTGGCGTGCAGATTTTGTTTTATATTATCGTGGTTGCGCTTTTTCCGCTGTCTATGGCGCCGGATCATCAGTTGTTGCTGTTGCTCGGACCGGGCGTACTTTGGGTCGCGGCGTTGTTGGCGTCGTTGTTGTCGTTGTCGCGTCTGTTCGCCAACGATTTTGCTGACGGAACGTTGGAACAAATGGCATTGTCGCCGTGGCCCTTGTCCGCGCTAATTTTGGGGAAAGTCGCGGCGCATTGGTTGACCACCGGCTTACCGGTCGTGCTGTTGGCGCCATTGTTGAGCATCCAATACGCGCTGGAAGCTGAAGCGGTAAAAGTATTGATGATGGGGTTATTGATTGGCACGCCGGTGTTATCGTTGCTGGGCGCTATCGGCGCGGCGTTGACACTCGGTTTGCGTTCCGGCGGCGGCAGTTTGTTGGCGTTGTTGGTTCTTCCATTGTATGTTCCGATTTTAATTTTTGGCGCCGCTTCGGTGGACGGCATACGCGGCGGTATTGACGTCAGCAGCAATTTCGCGTTGCTCGGCGCAGGACTTTTGCTTGCGCTGGTCGGCGCGCCATTCGCAACTTCGGCGGCAATTCGCATCGCGTTAGATTGAACAAATGAAAAAGGTCGAGAGCTAAAAGATGAACAGTTTCAAATATGCATCTCCCGCGCAGTTTTATCCATTGGCGGGCAAACTGGTTTCAGTATTCGCGGTATTGGCGACTGTTCTTCTCATCATCGGGCTGATCGTCGGTTTATACCTTGCGCCGATAGACGTCACGCAAAAAGATTCCTATCGGATTATTTATGTCCATGTTCCCGCCGCGTGGATGTCGATGTTTTTATATGTCGTCATGGCGTTTTGGTACGCGATTGCGTTGGGCGCGAATACGCGGCTTTCGGCGATGATGGCGCAGTCGATTGCGCCGACGGGCGCGTTGATGACGGCGCTGGCATTGTGGACGGGTTCTTTCTGGGGCAAGCCGACATGGGGGACCTACTGGGAATGGGATGCGCGTATGACGTCGGAGCTGGTGTTGCTATTTCTTTATCTGGGCGTGATCGCGTTGCGCAGCGCGATCGATGATCCGCGTCGCGCCGATAAAGCTTGCGGCGTGCTTGCCATCG
The DNA here is from genome assembly GCA_031270015.1 of Burkholderiales bacterium. Lineage (GTDB taxonomy): Bacteria > Pseudomonadota > Gammaproteobacteria > Burkholderiales > Casimicrobiaceae > UBA931. Next base: position 11,613 of record JAISYH010000047.1, read on the forward strand.
TCGGTGTCGTCAATGTGCCCATCATTTACATGTCGGTTCAATGGTGGAATACGTTACATCAAGGCGCGACGATTTCTGTCGGAGAAAGAACAATTGACAGTATGATGTTAACCGGTCTTTTGATGATGATATTCGCATTCTGGTTTTATTCTATTGCGATTACTTTGATGCGTGTTCGCGCCATTATTTTGGAGCGTGAAGCGGGCGCGAACTGGATATCGGAACTTTCGGAAGTAAAGGGACAACGGTGAAAGAATTTTTTGCAATGGGCGGATACGCTTTCTATGTTTGGATGGCGTATATGATGGGAGCTTTTTTGTGCATCGTTGAAGTCATTGCGGTACGCGCGCGATTACGCAAAGCGCGCGCGATCGCGGCGCATCGCATAGACGATGGCAAATCGGCGGCGCGTTTCACAGAGGCAAAACAATGACGGGACAGCAGGCGGCAAATCCGCAAAGTGGTTCGGGAATGAGCGCCAGAAAAAAACGCTTTCTCTGGATCGGTTTTGGGCTATTGCTTTCTTTTGCGATTACGGCGCTGGTGGTCAAAGGATTGAGCGCCAACGTGACGTATTTCTATTCGCCGACGGAAGTCGCGCAGAATGTCGCGCCGAAGGATCGCGCTTTTCGTATCGGCGGTATGGTCGAGGAAAAAAGCCTCCGGCGCGCAGCCGATGGCTTGACCATTTACTTCGGCGTGACCGATAGCGCGCATACCGTCAAGGCGGTATATACAGGTATTTTGCCCGACCTCTTTGCTGAAGGAAAAGGCGTAGTCGCGCAAGGGAAACTCGATGAAAACGGTGTCTTTCAAGCAACGCGGGTGCTGGCGAAACACGATGAAAATTATGTCGCGCCGGAAGTTGCCGAAGCGATGGACAAAGCGCACAAAGAAGCTGTGCTGAAAACGCTGAAATAGCGTCTTGTCTCAATCTCATGATCTGAAAAAGAGAGAGGAAACATGATTCCTGAAATAGGGCAGTTTGCGTTGATATTGGCGTTGATCTTGGCGTTGGTGCAAGGAACGTTGCCGCTCGTCGGCGCGGCGCAAGGCATTCCGGTTTGGATGTTTTTGTCGCGGCGCACGGCGCAAGGGGTATTTTTCTTTTTGATATTGGCTTTTGGCTGCCTCATTTATTCGTTCATCGTCAACGATTTTTCGGTATTGAACGTTGCTTCGAATTCCAATACGCAACTGCCTTTGCATTACCGCATCGCCGCTTCGTGGGGGTCGCACGAAGGCTCGATTTTAATGTGGGTTTTCATGTTGGGACTGTGGTCGTGCGCGGTCAGCGTGTTCTCGCGCCATTTGCCGGAGGAAGTGGTGGCGCGGGTTCTGGGTGTGATGGGCTTAGTCACGGCGGGGTTGCTGCTCTTTTTGCTGTTTACCTCCAATCCGTTCGAGCGGTTGTTTCCGGTACCGACTGAGGGGCGCGACCTCAATCCGTTGCTGCAGGATCCGGGTATGGTGCTGCATCCGCCGATGTTATACATGGGCTATGTCGGTTTTTCGGTGGCGTTCGCGTTCGCGGTTGCGGCGTTGCTCGGCGGGCGGCTTGACGCGACATGGGCGCGCTGGTCGCGTCCTTGGACGACGGTGGCTTGGTGTTTCCTCACCGTGGGCATCATGATCGGTAGTTGGTGGGCATACTACGAATTGGGCTGGGGCGGCTGGTGGTTCTGGGACCCGGTCGAAAACGCGTCGCTGCTGCCATGGCTGATCGGCACGGCGCTGATCCATTCGCTGGCGGTCACCGAAAAACGCGGGACTTTCAAAATTTGGACGGTCTTGTTGGCGATTTGCGCGTTTTCGCTGTCGTTGCTGGGCACTTTCCTCGTGCGTTCCGGCGTATTGACGTCGGTGCATGCGTTTACGACCGACCCGCGACGCGGGCTGTTCATCTTGGTGTTTTTAGGGTTGGTGATCGGCGGTTCGCTGGCATTGTTCGCGTTTCGCGCTCCGCGTGTCGGCACGCAAGGAAAATTCGAGTTCATTTCACGCGAAACGGCGTTGCTCTGTAACAATATTTTGTTGGCTGTCGCTTGCGGAACGGTGTTGCTCGGTACGCTGTATCCATTGTTTCTCGACGCGCTCAATTTGGGCAAAATTTCGGTGGGTCCTCCATACTTCGAGGCGGTTTTCGTGCCGATCATGGCATTGTTGATCGTGCTGATGGGTATCGGCGCGATAGCGCGCTGGAAAGAATCGCCGCTTGCCGAATTGTGGGAAAAATTGCGCGCCCCACTTGCCGTTACCGTCGTTTGCGCGGTGGCGTTGCCATTGATCCTTGGAAGAACGCATTGGCAGAGCGTCGCGCTGCTGGCATTGGGTTTCGGTATGGCGTTTTGGATCATTACGACATTGATCGTCAGCGTCACGGATCGTCTGCGCCATTTACAGGGCGGTCTCTGGTACAAATTACAACGGCAGCCGCTCAGCTTCTGGGGGATGTGGTTCGCGCATTTTGGTGTCGCGATATTCATCATCGGCGTCACGGTCGTCAAAGGATTTGAAGCCGAGCGCGATGTTCGGATGACGCCGGGCGACGTGATTTCCGTCGGTGATTACGCCTTCCGTTTCGTCGGCATCGAAGATCGACAAGGACCCAATTACCACGCCGCGCGTGGCACCTTCGAATTACTCAAAGACGATAAAAAAGTGCGTAATCTTTATCCCGAAAAACGGATGTATTTCGCGCACGGGATGCCGATGACCGAAGCCGCCATCGACTCCGGTTTCTTCGGCGACCGCTACGTGTCTCTCGGCGAGGAAATCAATGACGGCAAAGGTTCGTGGAGCGTGCGCGTATATTACAAGCCGTTCATTACATGGCTTTGGGGCGGTTGTATTCTGATGACGTTGGGAGGCGTGCTGGCGCTCAGCGACCGGCGTTATCGCGTATATGCGCGCAAACCGGCGAAGGAACTGCTCGCCGGACACACATTGCCCCGTCCAGCACATTGATGTTCAATGAGAAACGGATCGCCATGAAAAAGAAACTTCTGTTATTGCTTCCTCTGCTGATTTTCGCGGTGCTCGCCAGTTTTTTTGTGGTCGGCTTGGATCGTAATCCGCGTGAAATTCCGTCGCCGCTGGTTGGCAAACCGTTGCCGGAATTTTCGTTGCCGACGCTCGACGCGCCGGAGCAGATCGTGACGAAAGAGCGCTTTGCCGGACAAGTCTGGCTGCTCAATGTTTGGGCGTCGTGGTGCGTTTCCTGTCGTAGCGAACATCCGCTATTGCTCGAATACGCGAAAACCAACGAAACGCCGATCATCGGGTTGAATTACAAAGATAAGATGCCGGACGCTAAAGCATGGTTGCAACGCTACGGCAATCCATACGAAATGTCGATAGTCGATGCCGACGGTCGGTTCGGTATCGATCTTGGCGTCTATGGCGTGCCGGAAACTTTTCTCATCGGCAAAAACGGAATCATCAGCTATAAACATATCGGTCCCATTACCGAAGAATCGTTGCGCAATATCATTATTCCCAAGATCAAGGAGTTGAAGCAACAATGAAGCGATTGTTCCTTTTATTCGTAGCCTGTGGTTTATCGTTCTGGTTGCCAATGGCGACGGCGAACGAAGCGTTGCCGACAGAAAATGATCCGGTCGCGCAAAAACGCGCGGTGGAATTGGCGGCGAAACTACGCTGTTTGGTGTGCCAGAATCAGTCGATCGCCGAATCGAACGCCGAGCTTGCCGTTGATCTGCGCCGCCAAGTGCGCGAACAAATCACAGCCGGTAAAACCGATCAGGAAATTATTACGTTTATGACTGATCGCTACGGCGATTTTGTGTTGTACCAACCGCCGATGAAAGGCACGACGGTTTTATTGTGGCTTGGTCCGCTGATTTTATTGCTTTTGGGGCTGCTCGGAATGTATTTCTTTTTACGCAAACAAGCCGGAAAAGGGGAAGAGATGCCAGCGCCGTTGACGGATGCGGAACGCGCTCGTGTCGCTTTTTTGTTGAAACAGCGCGATGATTCGAAAACTTAGATTTCAGAGATAACTATGGTCGGATTTATGATCGCCGCCGTCGTGATGACGGCGGTGGCTATGATTTTTGTGTTTTATCCGTTCTCGAAAAAGAGCGAGCAAACGGCGAGCCCCGCGTATCTTGATCAAGAGCGTTCCAATTTGGAGATTATGCGCGGTCAATTGGAAGAACTGGAAAACGACTATGAGACCGGTGTGATCGGCAAAAACGAATACGATGAAGCGCACGCCGAATTAGAGCGCCGTACCCTCGAAGAAACTGAGGATATCGCGCGGCGGAAACAAGAGACGAAAAAGACGGATCGTCCCAAAGCGGTATGGGTGGCGGTGTTTTTTCTGGGCTTGCTTTCGGCGGGCAGCATACTTTATTGGGTCGTTGGCACACCGGATACTTTTTTCCCCAATGCGCAAATGTTGGCGTCGGAGACACAAAACTCGGGCGATCCACACGATTTTTCACAAGAACAATTTGAAGCGATGTTGGAAGATTTCGCCGCCCGCGTGGAAAAAGAGCCGAACAATTTCGAAGGTTGGCTGATGTTGGCGCGCTCATATGCGCAAGTCGGCAAACATGAGCAGGCGATAGCGGCATACGAGCATGTGATTGATCGCGTCCCTGACGACGCGGGTGTACTCGCCGATTACGCCGACCTTCTGGCGTATCGACAAAATGGACAACTCGGCGGCAAACCGATGGCGTTGATCGAACGCGCGTTGAAGGTCGATCCGACACATTGGAAAGCGCTCGGTCTTGCCGGAACGTATGCGTTCGACAACGGCGATTATCGCGCCGCCGAACAATATTGGATTAAGATGAAATCGGCGCTGCCGACGAGTACGGAGATGGCGCGTATGGTAGACGCCAGTATCGAAGAAGCGCGCCGACGGCAACAAGAAAGTGTATCCGCGCCCAAGTCGCCGGTCACGCAAAACGATGACGATGGACGGATCGAAGGCATGATTTCACTGGCGGCGGAATTACAGGGGAAAGTATCGCCGGATGACCGCTTGTTGGTGTACGCGCGCAAAGCGAACGGACCCAAAACGCCGATAGCGTTTATCAGTAAACGCGTCAGCGATTTGCCCTTATCGTTCACGCTCGACGGATCGACGCTGGCGATCAAAAGCGAAACATTGACTTCCGCTGGAGAACTCGTCGTCGTCGCGCGCGTTAGTAAGAGCGGCAGTGCGAACGCGCAAACTGGCGATCTTGAGGGCGTGTCGATCCCTGTTACAGTGAGCGCGAAAAATATTCAAATCGTGATCGACCGAGAGATCGAGTAATTGAGAATAATTCTCAATAATTTGACTTTGGTCCTCTAAATCCTTTCTTTTGTACCTCTTTTTATACATTTGACAGGCTCTTCTTGATGTAAGTCAAGAAAGGGCAACAACCAGACAAGAAGAGCGTGATTTATTGTGAATTCTTGTTAGACTTCCCTAACGACTGTCGAAAGAGTCGTTTCTTGTACCATAAACCCAGTGTTAAAAGAGAGAGGGGAGTTCGTTATGAAGCATAGTATGATGAGCTTTGGACGATATGTGATTACGGCGACCGTATTTGGTCTGTTCGCTTTAGCTGCGCCGTCAGCTATGGCGCAGGCGAAAAAAGAAGCTAATGTCAATACGTCTCAATGCTATGCATGTCACCAGCCGATTCAAGCATTTCATGCTGGTAGTATGCACAAAACGGTGAACTGCGTTTCCTGCCACAGTGGATTAGCAGCGCATAATCAGGATGCCAAAGTGCGTCCGACAACCAGTACCGATCCGGCAAGCTGTGGCGCAGCGTCCTGCCACAAAGATCAGTACGATTCACAATATAAGATGGATTGGCACAAACAAGCCCGTAAAGAGAAAGCGCTTTATGGCGGGCCGTCGCCGAACCCATCGTTCGACAAACTAATGGCGCCGCATGGCTTCACCAAAGAACACGCCGAACCACGGGCGCACGCCTTCATGGTGTACGACCAATTCGTGGCGGATCGCGCGTTCGGCGGACGTTTCCAACCGAAAGATGGCTGGAAAGACTATGCACGTATTGGCGGCAACTTCAAGGTTTGGGATGCGCTGGAAGACAAATATCCGGGTGAACCGCATAAAGCGTTTGCGCCGGGTTATGCGGCTGCGGCAAATCCGGTTTGCTTGTCGTGTAAGTCGATGGACCATATCCTTGACTGGGCGTATTTGGGCGATCCGGCACCGGGCGCGAAATGGAGCCGTTTATCCAACGTGGTTGAAATGGCGAAAGACATTCAACACGCCGCGAACTGCTTCTTCTGCCACGATCCGCACTCTGGGAAACCGCGTATTATCCGCGACGCTTTGATCCAAGCAATCACTCGTCCGGAAGCGGATACGTTGTTCCACAAAGACGCGAACAAGCCGAAAGTCGAAGTGATCGATATGGGTTTGCGCGGCTATACGCGCAAGATCGCCGTCCTCGACAGATACGACACCAAATTGCAATGCGGTCAGTGCCACGTCGAGTACAACTGTAACCCGGGTACCGATATGGCGACCGGCGAAGGTGTGAAGATGACGGATGCGCGTACCAACTACTTCCCGTATGTGAATGTGTTTGATCTCGGTAAGAACTACAACGATCTGAAGTTCCGCGACTTCAAACATAAGATCACCGGCGCGATGTTGTGGAAAGCGCAGCACCCAGAATCCGAAACGTATTACGGTTCGCCGCACCAGTTGGCGGGCGTCGAGTGCCATGACTGCCATATGCCGAAGATGAAGAACAAAGCAGGCAAGACCTATACGAATCACTGGGTTGCCTCGCCGCGTGAATACCTCAAAGAAACATGCTTGACTTGTCACGCCGATTGGAATGAAAAACAAGCCAATTACGTGATCGATGCCATGAAGAACCACTACTATGGCAAAGTGCGTCACGCTGAATTCTGGTTGACTCGTTTGATCGATAAAATCGAAGAAGCGAAGAACCTCGGTATCAACGACGCGCTGTTGGGTGAAGCGCGCGAAGCGCACTGGCAAGCTCATATGCATTGGGAGTGGTGGACGGCAACCAATGGCGGTTACTTCCACAACCACAGCCAGGCGGTTCAGTCGCTCAACTTCGGTATGGATGTTTCTCAGAAGATGATCGACAAGCTTGACGCCGCGATGGGTGAAGAGCGCGCGAAATTTGCCAAGCAAGAGGCCAAGCAAGAGAAATAAACACTTGTAATAGCAACTAGCTATTCGCTTTGACGGCGCTTTCGGGCGCCGTTTTTTTATTTTCCTTCGCCTTTTCCATTGAACGTCGTTACGCCGATACGCGTTTACCATCTAGTCAATATGAACAAATTATGAAACAATGTATCCAACTTATTGATTGACAGGTGCAAGATGCTGGATCGAGATGGCTTTCGTCCCTGCATCGCTATCGTAATCGCCAATGCAAAGAATCAGGTTTTTTGGGCAAAGCGTATTCGTGAACATTCATGGCAGTTTCCGCAGGGCGGTATCGACCCGAACGAAACGCCTGAACGGGCGATGTATCGGGAACTTTGGGAAGAGGTTGGATTACTCCCTGAACATGTTGGCATTTTAGGGAGAACGCGTGGCTGGTTGCGCTATTACGTGCCCAAAATTTGGGTGCGCCGTGAATGGCGCGGCAGTTATCGTGGGCAGAAACAAATCTGGTATTTATTGCGTTTTCTCGGGCGTGACTCCGATATCAATTTGCGCGCGACCGAAAAACCAGAATTCGACGCATGGCGATGGCATCATTATCATGTACCGTTAGACTCGGTGATCGAATTCAAGCGCGATGTGTATAAAAGCGCGTTGAAAGAATTGGGACACTATTTAGATCGGTATCACAGCGGGCAAAAGCGATTCGCTTATCAACATAAAGAGCAAAACATCGCTCCTGTTCCGCCTGTCGCGGAATCGTTGATCGAAGCGCCCGAGTCGGGAAATATCATTTTACCGCCGCTTTCGCATCACTGACGACGCCAAGTTACGGAGCGGGCGTCGTTGCGCGCGTCAAACGGTCGCGTACCGCCAGCCAGGAAGCCGAGTCGGGAACGTTTTCTATCAAAATGAGATCGGCGCCCGCCGCGTCCAAAGTTCGCAAAGCCGCGTACAGATGATGCGCGTACTCGGCGGGGGTTGCGGGAAGCCGGAGCGCGTGGCGAGATGACGAAATCATTGTATGTGCGAGTGTCGCGACACGCATTCCCTGCGCGGAAAATGCGGCAAGCTTTTCTTCAAATTCGCGGGAAGATACTAATACGGTCGGCGTATCGGGCGCGTAATGCGATGCCAGCGTTCCCGATGCGCGTGGCGCGGGCTGACCGGCGGGAAACGCTAAAGTCTCGCCGAGTTCTTCTTCGATCGACGCCAGAGAAAGCGATCCTGGGCGCAGGAGCAGAGGGCGATCCACAAAAGCGATCACTGTGCTTTCGATACCGTAAATCGCCGCGCCGCCATCGAGGATCAGATCAACTTTTTCGCCGAAATCGTCGGCGACATGCTGTGCGCTGGTGGGCGAGACATGCCCGAAACGGTTTGCCGAAGGCGCTGCGACGCCGCGTCCGCCGCGCTCTGCGAACGCGGTAAGTAAACGCTGCGCGACGGGATGCGACGGAATACGAAGTCCGATGGTGTCTTGTCCGCCAGTGACCGCGTCACGGACATGATTGGCGCGGGGCAGGATCAGCGTCAAAGGGCCGGGCGTGAAACGGCGCACGAGCCGCCACGCCTGCTCGGGAATATCGCGCGCCCAGAAAGCCATGTCGCTTTGATCGGCGACATGCACGATCAGCGGGTGATCGACCGGTCTTTGTTTGACATCGTAAACACGCGCCACGGCGTCGGAATTGGCGGCGTCCGCGCCCAGACCGTAAACAGTCTCCGTCGGAAAAGCGACCAGTTTTCCTGCCGATAAAAGCTCGGCGGCGGACACGATGTTTTTCTCGTCGGCAGGCCTAATCCTTGCTTTTTCGACAAAAGGCGGGTTCAGCGCATGATGGTTTTCGGGCATGGCGAATCGACAGGTTTGTGCTTTAACGGAATACTTTGCGGGAAGTCTGATAAAATCCAAATTCGCGCAAACATTGTACTTTGTTTTGCGCTTAATCGCGTTAACGAGAACTGTTCATGAATGATTTTCTGTTTACTTCGGAATCGGTTTCCGAAGGGCATCCCGACAAAATTGCCGACCAAATCTCCGATGCGGTGCTGGATGCGATTTTGACCGAAGACCCAATGGGGCGTGTGGCGGCGGAAACGATGGTGGCTACCGGTCTTGTCGTCATGACCGGCGAAATCACGACGCACGCGCATCCCGATTACGCCAATATCGCGCGCTCGACGATACGTCGCATCGGTTATAACGATCCGGCGCTATGCTTCGACGCCGACAGTTGCGCCGTGATGGTCTGTTATGGCAGACAGTCGCCAGACATCGCACAGGGCGTCGATCACGCGTCCGACGAAGCGCTCGATCAAGGCGCTGGCGATCAAGGTTTGATGTTCGGTTATGCCTGCGACGAGACGCCGACGCTGATGCCCTTTCCCATTTATTATGCGCATCGGCTGGTGCAGCGGCAAGCTGAAATTCGCCGCGACGGACGGCTTCCTTGGCTGAGACCGGACGCGAAAGCGCAAATGACTGTTCGCTATCAAGATGGAAAACCGGCATCGATCGATACGGTGGTACTTTCGACGCAGCATCATCCCGAAATGAATGATAAGCAAAAAGAATTGATGGAAGCGGTCGTCGAAAAAATTATTTTGCCGGTATTGCCTAAAAGTATGGTTAAAAATACGCGCTTTTTGGTCAATCCGACCGGGCGATTTGAAATCGGCGGACCGCATGGCGACGCCGGATTGACCGGACGGAAAATCATTGTCGATACCTACGGGGGCGCGGCGCCGCACGGTGGCGGCGCGTTCTCTGGCAAGGACCCGTCGAAAGTCGATCGTTCGGCGGCTTATGCGGCGCGTTACGTCGCCAAAAACATCGTCGCGGCAGGCTTGGCGCGGCAATGTCAAGTGCAACTATCGTACGCGATAGGCGTTGCTCACCCGATCAATGTGACCGTTTACACAGAAGGAACGGGCGTTATCGACGACGCCAAAATCGCGGAGTTGGTGACCACTCACTTTGATTTGCGTCCGAAAGGAATCATCAAAATGCTCGATCTACTGCGACCGATTTATGGGAAAACGGCGGCTTACGGACATTTTGGGCGAGATGAACCTGAATTTACTTGGGAAGCGACCGATAAAACCACGTTGCTGCGCGATGCGGCGGGATTGAAGTAAACGGCAATCATCGCTGGAAAGTGACGGGGGCATGGTTGAGATTTTGTCATAATGCGACGAATCAGCGGAACATGCCAGCAAAACATGCTTCAAATATCATCGCATCAAGCGTGAAAATTTTGAATCATGGGGAAAACGCACTATAATGCCAACCCTTGGTAGCGTTTCCACAATGACGGTTGCGCGCGTATGGGACGACGATGTTTTTGTCGTGCTTTTGTTGCGCGGATTCAGCGATACACTTGCGGAAACGCATCGGTTTACAAGATTAACTTATTGATTAAAAAGGAAAGATTATGGCGGAGCGGACACGGGTTCGTCGAAACACCATCGAGCGTCGTTGCCTTGGCAAAACGTTCAAACGCATGTTTGTCGGCGCGCCGAAAGGCGTTTTCAAGATGCTGGAAAAAATAAAAATGCAGGATAAAGCCAAGAAAAATTAATGACGTATCGGCGTTCGAATAACATAAGCATAACAGCCGCATAACATTTTCATGCGTGATGTTTTATTGAGGATATATCGCGGTCAGGCGGGTTATTGATATAACATTTCCGGCGCGTCTCAAAGGTAAGAGATATTTCATAATAAAAACCTTGATAAGACCTTTTTATTGCGTGATACTGACAAAAAAGAGCTTTCCATATTGAATATCGCGCAAAAATAAAAAATTTACAAAGCATTTTTTATTGAAAAATCATGAAGCGCGCCGCAAAAAAGAAATAAAAAACGTTAAAAAACAAATAGATAAAATTATGCCGCTCATTTTTTGGCAAGTTGGCACGTTACCTGCTTAATAAAGATCAAGCCCTTGTTGAAGAGGCAGGGGTTCTTAAGAGTTTTTTATTACATTGAAAGGAAATATCATGAAATCAGTACAAAAAGGTTTTACATTGATCGAGCTGATGATCGTTGTCGCGATTGTGGGTATTCTGGCGGCGATTGCGATTCCTGCGTATCAGGATTTTACGGTGCGCAGTAAATTGAGCGAAGTGTCTGCGGCATTGGGCGCTTGCAAAACATCGGTCGCTGAATATTTTGGGGATCGCGCTGCTTTCCCGTCTGATGAAGACGAGGCGGGTTGTACGAGCAATACTACTCGTTATTTGTCGAGTTTAACCGTTAGTGGTACTCCGTCAGCAATTTCGGGAACAACGACATCTGCAGCTGGCGCCAATGGTTGTACCTTAACGCTGACGGCTGTAACGAGCGGAACGCCTCCGGCGATCACTTCGTGGGATGGTGGTAGCGATTGCAAGCCTTCGCACGTTCCGGCAACATTCCGCTAATTAGAAGATTGTATTTAGTTTTGTAAAAAACAAAAAGGGCGGTATCGCCCTTTTTGTTTTTCTGAGTGACTCGATATATAATTATGAAACGTTTTAAAGCCGCAATAATACATCTCTCGGTAAGCTTCGTTATTACCTGCATAGCTGTCATATGGGTTCGTTATATTCTTTATCCGAACTATTTTTTTGATCTTTCTGGAGGGTTAAAGCTATTATCTCTCGTTGTTGTGGTTAATCTTGCTATTGGTCCTTTATTGACCTTAATTATCTACAATGAAAAAAAGACCAAGAAAGCGCTGTTTTTTGATTTAGGGACGATCATCTTTTTCCAATGGGTAGCTTTGGTTTATGGTTTATATACTATCTGGCTGGCGCGTCCCGTATATAATGTTTTTGTCGATGATCGGTTCATCATTATAAGGAATATTGATTTGGAACAGAGTAATTTAGAGAAAGCGCCGCCGCCTTATAATCGATTGCCGTGGGTTGGGGGACCGAAATTAGTGGCAACTAATCTTCCTGATGATTCTGATGAGAAACTAAGTTTGGCTTTTTCGGGAATGGTTGGTTACGATATTGAGCATTATCCACAGTACTATGTAGATTATGTGTCAAAAAAAGAGTATGTTTTAAAAAAAGCCAAGCCTATCATTGAATTAAGAGAAAAAAATGGGAATGCATCGCGGCAGGTTGAAAATTTTTTAAAAAAATGGAACGGGATGGCTGAAGATTATTATTACCTGCCAATCAAAGGCACTGCGCCAGAATTCATGACGGTAGTACTTACAAAAAGTGGGGATCCGATTACTGTATTACCCATTGATCCTTGGTAAAGGTTGACGACAATCATCCTTTATTGTTAATGATTATTTACAAGCGTATGAATATAGATTTCAATCTTCGTCGTTATAGTTTTTTGTCCATAATTTTATTGATGGCGGTAGCTTTTTTTCTATATGGACAAGTGCTCGGCTTTGAGTATGTTTGGGATGATCATGTTGTTTTCGAAAATCGACCGAACCTAACTGTTGAGGATTTGAATTGGCAAGCATTGAGCGAACCTGTTTTATATCATTCGAGTTATTTTCGTCCGCTTGTTTTTTTAACTTTGTGGGGAGAATATAAATTATTTGATCAGGATCCGGGAATTTCGCATGCCATCAATCTTTTGCTATTCATAACCAATACTATATTAATATTCATTCTAGGAAGAAAATTAGCCTTATTTTCCGGAAAAAAGAATCCTGTATTTGTGGCTTTTGTTGCCTCGCTTTTATATATCGTTCATCCTGCTTTGATTGAATCTACCGTTTGGGTATCAGGGCGTTTCGATATTATGGCAACATTGTTCATATTGGCAGGGTCTGTGGTATATCTAAGCGCATTATCAAAAACCATAAAGAATTTATTAATATCTTTGTGTATGTTTTTGTCGTTGGCGAGTAAAGAGATAGGTATTGTCTTACCCATTGTTCTTTATTGTTTATGGGTTGCAACGCAGGCTAAACCAAATGATGAAAGTCCATTGCAGACTCTGAAGAGAGGGTTGATAGAAAATAAAATTATTTTGACGGCATTAATAGGGGTGTTTGTAGTTTATTGGTTGATTCGTATTCAAAGCATGCCAGACACATTTGGCGGGAGGTTCAATATTGGTTATGTGATTGATGCTTGGTTCAAGGAAATGCTTCCTTTAGACACTTTAAGGTTTTATCTTATACAAACTTTTTTGCCCTTTCGGGAAGTTGCTGCTCAACATCCTATAGATGATTTTCTTTCTTCGTGGGGTAACTTTCGTGTTCTAGGAAATATTCTCACGTTGATTTTTCTTGTCTTGCTGTTGGCGGTGGCATGGATGAAGCGTTCGATATCATGTTGGCTTTTTCTGGCAGGGTTGATATGTTTGCTTCCCGTCCTGCATTTTTTTCCAATGGCGATTGATATCAATATTGGCAACGAGAGATTCCTAACAGCGCCTTTGGCATTTTGGGTTTTGGCAATAGCATTAATTCGTTACGATTTGATTTTCGATGGATTATACAGTGAGGATAAACGATATTATAAGAAGAAAAGCTTATATAACAAAGCGCTGAATGGGGTCTTGCTCTCTTGGATTGTATTTGCGTTGATGACGACATACAGCGTCATCCCTTTATGGCGTAATAATATATTGCTTTGGGGGTGGACGAAGCAATTATACCCGAATATTGTTGCTGTGCGCTATAACTACTTGCTTCATGCAAAAATTAATGGGCTGTGGGATATTGTCAAAGAAGAAACGGCAAAAATAGAGAAGGAGCTAGAGACGGGAAGTGCTGATATAAGTCTTGTAAAGCTTTATATGGAAGATCTTTTAAGGGCGGATGATCCAGAGGCGCTTCTATACGCAAAGCAAGTGGTGTCGCGAATACCGCCGTTTCATAACATTTTGAGCTCACCTAAAGAGATCAGGTCTTTTCAGCATGATGTTCCTTTACAGCCAAGAATGATAAGGTCTGCGTATTCAAGTCTTTCTATAGCGACATTGCTGTATGAAGGTGACCCGGACAAAGCGATGGAATATAATAAAATTGTCTATTGGTATAAAGGAGAAGAAAGAGAAAGCGCCCCATTATTGTATGAACGTTTGATGATTTTATATGCATTGGGACGTTTCGATGAAACAGTAAAAGTCGAGGATTTATCTAATAAGTTACATTATCCTCATGTCGGAGAAAGAGAAGGAAGAAGACGATTTCTAAAGCATGGCCTGTCAAGGTATTGTGTCACCGTAGAAATGGGGGGGTATTGTAATGACCTTATAGAAAAAAAAATCATTTCTGAAGAGGATATATCCATCTTAAGATCGCACGATCTAAAAAAGGTATCGGAAAAACAAATGGAAAATTTCAATAAGCTGCTTCATTCTCCCGAATGAATGGGGTCTGTAATCTGAAGGGATCTATAAAACGAACTGTGTCATTTCAAAGAAATCATAGGAAATCATAACCCGTGGAGAGGAACGCTATCCTCGCCAAAAACAATGCAAGGCGGGTTTCCAGTGGTGAATCGTTTTCCACTTGTCCGCGCAATGCCGGATCGCCAGATACATCGCCTTGTACACACGGTCATCGTTGGGAAAGATTCTACGGTTGCGCGTCAATTTACGCAAACCGGCATTCAATGATTCGATGGCATTGATGATATAAATGATTTTGCGCAGTTCGGGCGGGAACTGGAAGAAAGAAACGATGTTGCCCAGTTTTCTTTTCACAAGAGGATCACTGCCCGGTACTGATTTCCCATGTCACTTCCAGCGCGCCGAGCGCCTGTCAATGGTCGCGGATTGATAAATGTCCTTGAGCGCGGCAATCACGGCTTTACTGTCTTTGTAAGCGACATAGCGCGGGCTGGCTCTGACCAGATGTACGATGCACAACTGAGTGGAAAGACGGCGCTCACCGCCTCCGACAATTCTTTGGGTATCGACATCTCCCGTGGTCTTGCAGCCTTCCAGAAGTTGATCCAGTTGTTCTTCGTTCAGTTTCATGTCATCCTCTCTTCCTCGGCTCACGCCGCCGGTTTAACAGGGTGACACAGTTCAGATTACAAACCCTCGATTGATGCTTTTTCCTCTTTCCTTTGGCAATTCGATGTCGTAACACTTTGCCAGCGATCTCAGATTTCCTTGACAGAGGCTTATCATCCGGCTACTGCATGGTGCTGCCGTGCAGGACTTCTCTCATAAAGCTTCTTGTCAGTTTGAGGGTGAAAGTGCCAACAATAATGTGACTAAATACCTAAAGCCATCTTCTTGCCGCGTCATATGCAAATATCAGCAAGCCGCCGCACAAAAAGAAAGCAAATATGATTTCCAATATTTCTATTTTCCGATACACGCTTCTTACGCTTCCCTGTTTTCGGCTTTACGCTCTTCCGCACAAATGCCACTGGCGCAGTATCCATAGATGCATAATGAGTGATCGACGATCTCGAAATTGTTACTTTCAGCGATTTTGTCTTGCCGTTTTTCGATGTCCGCATCGAAAAATTCTTCGACACGCCCGCATCGTAGACACACGATATGGTCGTGATGCGTACCTGGATTGATTTCATAAACGGCTTTGTTCGTTTCAAAATTGTGCCGCAACAGCAATCCGGCTTGCTCGAACTGGGTCAATACGCGGTAGATGGTCGCCAACCCGATATCGATGTTTTCGGCGAGCAATATGCGATAGACATCTTCGGCGGTTAGATGCCGCTCTGCCGAGGTTTCAAAAAGGCGAATGATACGAAGGCGCGGGAGCGTGGCTTTCAGTCCTTTGTCTTTGAGGTCTTTAGGTGTTGTTGTCATAATTGTCAGCTCTGTATGAAACGCAGAATATGTCTATAATAACGGTTCTTATCTAGATTTCCTACCATGCGCGCAAAACAGTTTTTTTCTCCTCGATTTTCGTTGATCGTCGGCTTGGCATTGTTGCTGGGAACGAGTTCCGGCTGCTCAACGATGAGTGAATATCTACCGAGTTTCAGCAATTTTGGCGTTTATCGGATCGATGTCAATCAGGGCAACTATTTGACCAAAGATATGGTTGAAAAGCTCAAGGTCGGTCAGACTCGCCAGCAAGTACGCGCGGCGTTGGGCACGCCGATCCTCGATAGCGCGTTTCACGCCGATCGCTGGGATTACGTTTATTCGTATAGAAAATCGGGGGAAGAGGTGGAAAACCGGAAATTTGCCGTTTATTTTGAGGATGACAAACTGGCGCGCTGGGAGGGTGACGAGGCGCCTGTTTCGGCAATCGAACAAAATCGGATTGCCAGCGCGCGCGAAGTACCGGATACCGAGAAAGAAGGCGAAGGCTTTTTCAGTTGGCTTTGGGGACTTTTCGGAGGCGATTGATGACGCGCGTCGTTAATGCTCCCATACGCGTCGCGATTGCCGGCGCGGGCGGTCGCATGGGACAAGTGCTGATCGAATTGACGTTGCAATCGTCGAAACTGAAATTTGGCGCGGCGCTGGAGCAAGAACAATCGCCATTGTTAGGTTGTGACGCCGGAGCAAGGATCGGTCACCCAACAGGTATTTTGATTTCATCCAATATCGACGAAGCCATGCGCGGTAGCGATGTGCTGATCGACTTTACTCGTCCTTGCGGGACGTTGCGGCACGCTGAGGTGTGTGCCGATCATGGTTGCGCGATGGTGATCGGCACGACTGGATTTTCGGAAGATGAGAAAGCAGCGTTGGCGCAGTACGCGGGAAAAGTGCCAATGGTCATTGCGTCGAATATGAGCGTCGGCGTCACGGTACTCAAGCGATTGGTCGAGTTTGCGGCAAAACGCTTGGGTAGCGGTTACGATGTTGAAATCGTTGAAATCCATCATAAACATAAAGTCGACGCGCCATCGGGAACCGCGCTTTTGCTCGGCGAAGCGGCAGCCGCGGGCATGGGGGTCCAGCTCAAAGATAAAGCCATTTTTGCTAGGGAAGGGGTGACTGGCGAACGCCCTGTTGGGGCGATTGGTTTTGCCACGCTGCGCGGCGGCGATGTGGTGGGCGAGCATACGGTCGTGTTTTGCGGAGAAGGCGAACGCGTTGAATTGACGCACCGTGCCGGTTCACGACGGAATTTCGCCGCAGGTGCGCTGCGCGCTGCTGAATTCGTCGTCGCGCAGGAAAAAACGGGGGTTTATTCTATGGAAGATGTGCTCGGATTATCTTAAAGCGCCGCGCGTCTCATTTGATCTTCGTTTAATCCCGTCGCCGCCATCTCTCGTCATTTTTCGGTAAGCTAACCTTTACATAATTTTTACCGTGACGCAGGCTTAAAACGCTTGACGACGATGTCTGTTCGCCACTACATTGTTCTTCAGCAAATCTATTCGGGCGACCGACAGCAGTTTTTTAATTGAATAGGTAAAACGATGACGTTCGATCAACATTCATATCAAGATACGCCGAAAGCGGCTGGACTTTTCGCCACCGGAAAACGATCTTTCGGTTGGCTTTGGTTTCTGGTGATTGCCGTGGCACTTGGCGGCGGCGGTTATGGACTTTATTTAAAAAACAACAGCGGTGAGAAATTCTCTCCGATCATGCAATTTGACGGAAAGATTCCTGTCCATACAGTGGTCGCCAAAGAAGCGCCGTTCAATCTTTATCTCAATGCGTTGGGGACGGTCACGGCGGCGCAAACGGTAGTCGTGCAAAGCAGGGTCGATGGTCAGTTGTTGAAGTTGCATTTTACCGAAGGTCAAGAGGTCAAAGCCGGACAATTACTTGCGGAAATTGATCCGCGCCCGTATCAAGTGCAATTGACGCAAACGCAAGGACAGATGGCGCGAGACAAAGCGTTGTTGGAAAACGCCAAAACCGATTTGGAACGTTATCGCGTTTTGCTCAAACAAGATTCAGTATCGCAGCAACAAGTCGATACACAAGAAGCGTTGGTCGCACAATACGAAGGCGCATTGATCTACGATCAGGGGCAAATCGATAGCGTCAAACTCAATCTCGACTACACGCGGATTACCGCGCCGATTTCGGGGAGGCTGGGCATCCGCCGCGTCGATATCGGTAATATGGTACGTGCCTCCGACCTCAATGGATTGGTCGTCATTACGCAAGAACACCCTATCGATATCGTGTTTACCATCAATGAAGCCGATCTGCCCAAAATCATCTCCCGCGTGATTGCCGGCACGCGTTTTCCAGTAGAAGCATGGGATCGCGCCCAACAACAATTGATCGCCGAAGGCGTGATGACGACTATCGACAATCAAATCGACGTGGCGACCGGTACGGTGAAAGTCAAAGCGCATTTCGACAACAAAGGACGGAAACTTTTCCCGAATCAGTTTGTCAATATTCGTATGAAAATCGGCACTTTGCAAAACGCGGTGCAAGTTCCGGTGGCGGCGGTACAACATGGCAGCGTGGGCACCTTTGTTTATATTATTGTCAATACCGCCGAAGGAAAATCGACGGTGAGTGTCCGTAAGGTGGTATTGGGTGAGGAAAACGCCGGATGGCGCGTGATCACCGAAGGATTGCAAGAGGGAGACCGCGTCGTCATCGATGGAACGGATCGGTTGCGTGAAGGGTTTGAGGTCGATGTAGTTGGCGTAGTGCCCGAAGAAAGCGGCGCGAACGAGAAAAGTGACGGCGCGGCGTCCGGTGTTTGAAACTCTGCGGCGAGCTTATAACAACGATTAGACATTGCGTATGAATCCGTCCCGATTATTCATTCTCCGCCCGGTAGCAACATCATTATTGATGCTCGCCATCATGTTGGCGGGACTGGTCGCCTATTATTTCCTTCCCGTGTCCTCGTTGCCGGAAGTCGATTATCCGACGATTCAGGTCACGACTTTATATCCGGGCGCTAGTCCCGAAGTGATGGCGACGGCGGTCACCGCGCCGCTGGAACGTGAATTCGGTAGAATGGCGGGACTCAATCAAATGTCGTCGGTCAGTTCCGGCGGCGCGTCGCTGGTGACGCTGCAATTCAGCCTCGACGTATCGTTGGATACTGCCGAACAAGAGGTCCAAGCGGCGATCAATGCGGGATCGAACATGCTGCCCAACGATTTGCCGCGCCCACCCGTGTACAACAAGGTCAATCCGGCGGACACCCCTGTATTGACACTTGCGGTTACGTCGGAAACGTTATCGTTGACGCGTCTCGAAGACCTCGTCAATACTCGTTTGGCGCAAAAAATTTCGCAAGTTCCGGGCGTCGGCTTGGTCAGTCTGTCGGGCGGGCAACGCCCCGCCGTGCGCGTACGCGTCAACCCGGGCGCGCTGGCGGCATACGGAATCAATATCGAAGAGATACGAACATCCATCGCTAGTGCGAATGTCAATCAACCGAAAGGAAGTTTCGATGGAGCGACTCGCGCTTCGACCATCGACGCAAACGATCAATTACGCTCGGCGGAGGAGTATCGCTCGTTGATCATCGCTTATAAAGACGGCGCGCCGATCCGATTGAACGATATCGCCGAAGTCATCGAGAGCGCGGAAAATTCACGACTTGCCGCTTGGGCGAATGATCATTCGGCGATTATCATCAACGTGCAAAAACAGCCCGGCGCGAATGTCATCAAGGTGGTAGACGCGATCAAAGAACGTTTGCCGCAATTGGAAGCGACTTTACCGGGCGCGATACAAGTCACGGTATTGAGCGACCGCACGTTGACAGTGCGCGAATCCATCCGCGATGTGCGTGATGAATTGTTCCTCGCAATTGCGTTGGTCGTCATGGTAATATTTGTTTTCCTGCGTAGTTTATCGGCAACGATCATCCCCAGTTTGGCGGTACCGTTGTCGCTGGTCGGTACTTTCGCCGTCATGTATTTGGCAGGTTTTTCGATCAATAATTTAACATTGATGGCGTTGATCATCGCGACGGGTTTCGTCGTTGACGACGCAATCGTGATGATCGAAAACATTTCGCGCTATATCGAAAAAGGCGATCCGCCTTTGCAAGCGGCGTTGGCAGGCGCGAAACAGATCGGTTTTACGATCATTTCATTGACGTTTTCTCTGGTCGCTGTCTTAATTCCGCTATTGTTCATGGGCGATGTGGTCGGGCGACTGTTCCGTGAATTTGCGGTAACGTTGGCTGTCGCGATCATGATTTCGATGATAGTATCGCTGACGTTGACGCCGATGATGTGCGCCAAATTATTGCGCCACACGCCAAGAGAAGAACAAAATCGATTTTATCGTATTTCCGAAACGGCGTTCAATGGCATCATCGACCTTTACGCGCGCGCGTTGCGCTGGGTACTCAACCACCAAATATTGACTTTGATCATAGCTCTCGGGACGTTTCTGTTGACCGCTTATCTTTATGTGGCGATCCCGAAAGGATTCTTTCCGGTACAGGATACCGGATTGATCCAGGGCATTTCGGAAGCGCCGCAATTCGTTTCCTTCAAAGCGATGTCGGAGCGGCAGCAAGTGTTGGTTGACACCATCCTTCAAGATGAAGCGGTGGAAAGCGTTTCTTCGTTTATTGGCGTTGACGGTATCAATACGACGTTGAACAGCGGGCGGATTCATATCAACCTTAAGCCGCTCGAAGAACGCGATGCGCGCGCGCCTGCCATCGCGCAACGTTTACAACAGGCTGTAGAAAAAGTGGTGGGTATTCGGCTTTATCTGCAGCCGGTCAACGAACTTACCGTTGAAAGTCAGGTGACGCGCACGCGTTTTCAATTTGCATTGCAAGGAAATACCATCGATCATTTGAAAATATGGACGCCCCGCTTGACGCAACGCTTGCAAGAATTGCCGCAACTGATCAATGTCAATCATGATTTGCAAGATCAAGGCTTGCAAGCGTACGTCGAAATTGACCGGGACGCGGCGGGGCGTTTGGGCATTACTGTCGCCGAGATCGATAATGTATTGTACAGCTCGTTCGGGCAGCGATTGATTTCAACGATTTTTACGCAGGCAAGCCAATATCGCGTCGTGTTGGAAGTCGGTCCCGAATTTCAAGACGGTTTGAACGCGCTGAGTCGCTTATATGTCACTTCGTCGGGCGGAAAACAAATCGCGTTATCGGAAGTCGCTCGCTTTATTGAGCGCCCCGCAATGCTGGCGATCAATCATCTGGCGCAGTTCCCGTCGGCAATGATTTCGTTCGACGTTGCGCCCGGTCACTCCTTGGAAGAGGCGGTCAATGCGATTATTGAAACGGAAAAAGAAATCGGTTTGCCGGCGGACATTCAAACGCACTTTCAGGGTGCCGCGTTGGCGTTTCAAGCGTCGCTGGGCGGTACATTATGGTTGATTTTAGCGGCAGTTATCACGATGTATATCGTGCTTGGCGTGTTGTACGAGAGCTTCATTCATCCGGTGACGATTCTCTCGACGTTACCGTCGGCGGGGATCGGCGCTTTACTGGGGTTGATGTTGTTTGATCTCGATCTCGATTTGGTGGCGATCATCGGCATTATATTATTGATCGGCATCGTCAAGAAAAACGCAATCATGATGATCGATTTTGCGTTGGACGCCGAACGCCACGAAAACAAATCACCACGCGATGCTATTTATCAGGCGTGTCTGTTGCGCTTTCGTCCGATTCTCATGACTACGATGGCGGCGCTGTTCAGCGCGTTACCCTTGATGCTCGGCGAAGGCATGGGTTCGGAGTTGCGCCATCCGCTTGGTGTGGCGATGGTCGGCGGTTTACTATTAAGCCAATTATTGACTTTGTTCACGACGCCGGTGATTTATCTCATGTTTGACAAACTGGCGCATTGGCGGCGGCGCGCCAACTCTGCGCCGCCGTTGGCGATACACGAAAAAGGCGCACCGTGAAAGACGTTTTTACCGAAATCATCGAGCGACCCGTCGCAACGTCACTGTTGACGTTGGGTATTACTTTGCTCGGTTTGGTTGGTTTTAGTTTATTGCCGATTACGCGCTTGCCCGAAGTGGAAATCCCGACGATTTTCGTTTCGGCGTCAATGCCCGGCGCCAGTCCTGAGACGATGGCATCCACTGTGGCGACACCGCTCGAGCGCGCGCTTGGCAATATTGCCGGTATTACCGAAATGACTTCGACCAGTTCTTTAGGTTCTACGCGTATCGTCATTCAATTCGATCTGTCGCGCAACATCGATAGTGCGGCGCGCGAAGTGCAAGCAGCGATCAATGCCGCCAGCAGTCTCTTGCCGTCGGGAATGCCGCGTAACCCGACCTACCGAAAAGCCAATCCCGCGAACGCGCCAGTGATCATTTTATCGTTGACGTCGGAGACTATGACGCGCGGACAAATGTACGATGTTGCGGCGACGGTACTCGCGCAACGCTTATCGCAAGTCGAAGGTGTCGGCGATGTCACGGTTAGCGGCAGCTCGTTGCCCGCTGTACGTGTCGAACTGAATCCAACGCAATTAAGCCAATACGGCGTTTCGATGGACATCGTTCGGCGCGCGATTGCGTCGAGCAATGCCAATCGTCCAAAAGGGATGATTGAGTATGACGATACGCAATGGCTGGTCGGCGCGAACGATCAAGCCTTCAAAGCGGAAGAATACAAGCGATTGATCATCAGTTATCGTGACGGCGCGCCGATCCGGTTAGAGGATATCGCCGATGTCATCGATTCGGTGCAGGACGTGCGTAACGCCGGCATGACCAACGGCAAACCTTCGGTACTGATACAGGTGCGCACGCAAGCCGGCGCGAACATCATTGAAACGGTTGACCGCGTTCACGCGCTATTGCCAACCTTACGGGCATCGATGCCAGCGGCGATGGACATGCAAGTCACGATGGATCGAACTCCGTCCATTCGCGCCTCATTGCGCGAAGTCGAGCGCGCATTATTGATTGCCATCGCTTTGGTAATATTGATGGTATTCATTTTCTTACGTAATATTCGCGCGACGTTGATTCCCTCGGTCACTGTGCCAGTTTCGTTGATATCGACGTTCATCGTGATGTATCTGTGCGGATTCACATTGAACAATCTATCGTTGATGGCGTTAACGGTCGCTACTGGTTTTGTCGTTGACGACGCCATCGTCGTTCTAGAAAACATTTCGCGCCATCGTGACATGGGCAAATCGATGTTCATCGCCGCGCACGATGGCGTTCAAGAAGTTAGTTTCACCGTCGTCTCGATGACGCTCGCGCTGATTGCCGTCTTCGTGCCGATTTTATTCATGACTGGTTTAGTTGGGCGATTTTTCCACGAATTTTCGGTAACGCTGACGACCGCGATCATGGTTTCGATGGTCGTGGCGTTGACCACGATACCAATGATGTACTCGCATACTATCAAGCCCAAAGATCAGGAAAAACACGGTAAGTTGTATCGGTTCGGCGAACGTTTCTCCGAAGCGATTTATCGGGGTTACGGGAGATCTTTGGCATGGCTGATCGCGTATAAACCGTTAGTCTTATTTTCTTTTATCGGCATTATCACGCTCAATGTTTTTTTATATATTGATATCCCCAAAAGCTTTTTGCCGATGCAGGATACCGGTCGGATCATCGTCGGCATCCGCGGTGACCAAAGTATTTCGTTTCAAGCGATGAAAACCAAATACGAAAAACTTTTGAAGATCGTGATGAATGATCCCGCCGTCGATGTCGTCACCGGTTTCACCGGCGGGCGGCAAAGCAATCGCGGTTCGATGTTCATCGCGTTGAAGCCGCTTTCAGAGCGGAAAGAATCGGCACAACAAATCGCGTTACGTCTGCAACGTAAGTTGGCGCCAGAGCCGGGTATTCGCGTTTTCATGAGACCAGCGCAGGATCTGCGTATCGGAGGACGTGAATCCGACGCCGAATTTTTATATACTTTGCAAGCCGACGATATTTCCGAATTGCGCGAATGGGCGCCACGCATCCGTCGCGTGTTGGCAGAATTGCCGCAAATCACCGATGTCAATACCGACGATGAGGATAAAAGTTTGCAGACGATGTTGACAATCGACCGCGATGCTGTTGCCAAACTCGGATTGACCGTCGCCGAAGTGGATTCGGCATTGAACAATGCGTTTGGGCAACGACAAGTTTCGACGATTTATAATCAGCTCAACCAATATCGCGTCGTGATGGAATCAGCGCCTGAGTTTACGCAAAGTCCCGACAATCTCAAAAACTTTTACCTCGTTCGCAGTGATGGCGCGAAAATTCCGCTTTCTGAAGTCGCTACGTTCGCGTCCGACAATGCCGCGCTGTCGGTCAATCATCAGGGGCAATTCATTACCACAACGATTTCGTTTAACCTCGCGCCCGGTTATAGGCTATCGCAAGCGATGGAAGCCGTTACTTACGCGGTACTCGAAGAAGGTTTACCGGTGTCGATCTTCGGTAGTTTTCAGGGAACGGCGCGCGCGTTTCTTGACGCGATGAAAGACCAATTATTTTTGATCGTCGCCGCGTTGTTCGCCGTCTACATCGTATTGGGTATTCTCTACGAGAGCCTCAGTTATCCGTTGATTATCATTTCGGCGTTGCCTTCCGCCGGACTGGGGGCGTTACTGGCGTTGATCATTTCGGGAGAAGGCTTCAGTTTGATCGCGTTATTGGGCATTTTGTTGTTGATCGGTTTGGTGATGAAAAACGCTATCTTGATCGTCGACTTCGCGCTGACCGCGCAACGCAGACATAATTTACCACCCGAACAGGCGATCTACCGCGCGGCGTTGCTGCGGCTGCGTCCGATCTTGATGACTTCGATGACTGCGCTTTTCGCCGCCATTCCGCTCGCTATCGGCAGTGGCGACGGCGCAGAATTACGCCGCCCATTGGGTATTGCGATTGCCGGCGGGTTGTTATTAAGCCAATTATTGACATTATACACTATTCCCATCATTTATCTTTATGTAGATCGGCTGCGCCAGCTTTATGTGCGCGATGATGTTCCTGCTCAAGAAGCGCCTGTCTTATCTTTGACTAAGTAAAGCATTATGAAAGTATTTTTTTATCAACAAATCGTTTTGGCGTTAATCGTGGTATTCACGTTATCGGGCTGTGCGGTCGGACCCGATTACGTTCGCCCCGAAATGGACATCCCGCCAGAGTACCGTGAACCAATCGCCGGATGGAAATACGCAACGCCGTCCGACGATCAATTATCGGAAACATGGTGGACACTCTATCGAGACGAAACGCTGGCGCGATTAATCAAAGCCATTGATGTGGACAATCAAAGCCTCAAGGCGACTGAAGCGCGTTACCGTCAAGCGCGCGCATTGCTTGCTTCGGCGCAGTCGGGGCTTTTTCCGACATTGGACGGCGGCGTTTCGGCAAGCCGCGCGCAAGGTAGCGGTAACCAAAGCAGTCTGGGAAACCAATATAATTTTTCGCTCAACGCATCATGGAATATTGATTTATGGGGACGTGTGCGTCGCGATATCGAAGCGCAACGCGCTAACGTCGAACTTGGCAAAGCCGAACTCGACGCGTTGCGATTAAGTTTGCAAACGACGTTGGCGCAAACGTATTTCCAATTACGTACCACCGATGCGCGCATCAAGTTGATGGACGAAATAGTCGCCGCCTATCAGACTTCTCATGAGATGACGCTCAATCGTTACAACGCCGGAATCGTCACCCGCTCCGATGTGTCGCAAGCGTTGACGCAGCTAGAAGGCGCACGCACGCAACGCATCGATCTCGACCTCGCCCGCGCGCAAAGCGAACATGCGCTGGCGTTGCTGATCGGGAGAACGCCGTCACAATTTTCATTGGAAACCGACGGCTCGACTCTTTTACTGCTTCCTGAAATTCCTGTTGCTGTGCCGTCGCAAATACTCGAACGGCGCCCCGACATCGCTTCGGCGGAACGTGCCGTCGCTTCTGCCAATGCCAATATTGGCATTGCGCAAGCCGCTTTTTATCCATCGCTGATTTTGTCGGCATCAGGCGGTTATCGCGCCGATCATTGGTCGGATTGGTTTGATGTGCCTAGCCGGATATGGTCGCTTGGCGCAAGTCTGGCGCAATATATTTTTGACGGCGGGCAGCGCGAAGCGGCGCGGCAAGCGGTTATCGCTTCTTACGACGCGACCGTCGCGACCTATAAACAAACGGTATTGACTGCTTTTGGCGAAGTCGAAAATAATTTGACCGCGCTGCGTGTGCTTGACGACGAAATGTACTCGCAACAGGCGACATTACGTGCCGCTCGTGAAACGGAAACGCTGACGCTCAATCAATATAAAGCGGGCACGACGACCTACTTGAATGTGGTGATCGCGCAAACCGCCCGTCTAAACGCTGAAAACAATCAGATTCAATTGCGCGGTCGCCAATTGGCGGCGACTGCGTCGCTGATCAACGCGCTTGGCGGCGGTTGGCAAGGCATCAAAATCGATCCTTGAACGCGAAGACATCGTAGGCTTTTAGCGACAAGCTTCGCGGCGTTTGATTTTTTCGAAATATACGATGGTTCGACATAAATATTGCTTGCGCGGCACGCAGGGTTGGGCTATTCTGTCTCATATCATGATCAAACTCGCAATAATGAGAATCATTCCAATCTTAACCAATGCAGAGGCGTGAAATGACGGTACAAAAAATAGCAGGTAAAGAAGCGATTATTTATTTTGACAGTAAGCGTTGTATTCATTCGCGTAATTGCGTGTTAGGACGTCCTGACGTTTTCGTGCCAAACATCAAGGGCGACTGGATTTTTCCTGACCGCGCCTCGATTGAAGAAATTGCCGAAATCGCGCACAACTGTCCATCTGGCGCAATTTATTATCAGCGTGTCGATGGACAGGTCGGCGAAAGCGCGCCAAAGGTCAATACCGTTCGCGTTCGAGAAAACGGTCCGTTGGCTTTTCACGCGCCAATAATCATCGACGGCAAAGATCAGGGCTATCGTTTGACGTTTTGCCGTTGCGGGCATTCGAAAAACAAGCCATATTGCGACGGGCAACACGCGGCAGAGAATTTCATCGCCACCGGAGAGCCGCCGACAAAAGAATCCGCGCCACTGGTGAAACGTGACGGCGTGTTGGAGATCACTGAGATTAAAGATGGTCCGTTGCGCGCCGCCGGCAATCAAGAAGTCGTTACGGGCACTGGCAAAACGATCAACCGCGCTGAAGAGACATTCATTTGCCGTTGCGGACAATCAAAAAACAAACCGTATTGTGACGGTTCACATAAAGCGGCGGGCTTTCAAGCTGGCGGAATCACGCGATAAGCAGAGTTCCGCTTTGCTTTTCCCAATTATGCGTGAATATTTTTATTTGCGTTTTTGTTTTTATAAATGAGATTGATGTAACGACGCGAATACGTTGCGCTTGTTCAGGTCCTGTTGATCTTCAATGCCTACTACCGTGATTTTTGAAATCGTTTCGCGATTTGTCGCGCCAGTGGCGGAGCCAATATCAATACAATGATCAAACGCGCGATTTGTAATCCCATTACGAACTCCAGATCAACATGCGTTGACGCGGCGATTACGAGCATGACATCCGCCCCGCCCGGACTGGTCGCCAGGAATGCGGTGAGCAAATCGACATTCAACGTGCGCGAGACGAAAACAGCCAAGCCCGCGCAGAACAACATCAATACGAAAATTGATAATAGTATTTTGGGAATGGCGCGTATCACATACAACAGCACGCGCTTGGTAAAACGCAAACCGATGACCCAACCGATGGTGGCGAACGCAATCGCGCGCAGCCACATCGGCATTTCGATGGTAATGATGCCGAGCATATTCAGCGCCGCGCCTAGCGTCAATGGCAGCAACATCACACCGGATGGAATTTTCAGCAGCCAACCCATCGACGCGCCGATGGCGATCAATAGCAATGTCTCGGCAAAATGTACGCCGTCCGGCAATACAAACCACGCGCTTGCGAATGCCAACGAATGTGCTTCCGTGTCGGAAAAGAAATGCGCTGCCAGTGATGTGGCAAGCGCGACGCAAATCACGCGCAAATACTGCATGAACGCGACGAGGCGGACATCGGCGCCGTAAATGCTCGCCATCACCACCATCGCCGATGCCGCGCCGGGCGTCATGCCCCAGATGCCAGAAGTGCCAGGCATGATCTGCCAGCGGCAAATCGTCCAACCGATGATACAGCTCATGACGAGGGAAGATAATATTACACCGAGGAAAATTTGCCATTCAAACGAAAACATATTGAAAATCTCTGGCGTCAAGGTCGCGGCGATCATACAGCCAATCATCGCTTGCGCGCATTGATAAACGCGAACGTGAACATTGATGTTCGCGCCGTTGAGCGCAGCGATGATACCCGACGCCATAGGTCCGATCAATAACGCTCCGGGGAACGCAATCGCGTATATTGGCGCAGTGATGGCGACGGTCAGCAAAAGCAATATTACCCATTGTGCGGGCGGTGAAAACGGTTTAAACATACGCTTTGTCCAAAAGCGTCAAGTGGGTCACTTTTTCTCGTCGCCCCGTCTGGTATAAGCGATCAGTCGCACAGTTTCATGTTGCACGGGAACTTCTATGGCGCTACGTCGGTCTGTCTTTTCGATATAACCGGCGTATTTTTTCGCGTAAACGATGTTATTGATAGATGGAGCGTACCAGATTTGGTAGGTGCCATGTGTCGCCCAGCGCCAGAATTCATCGTCGTCGAATAACGTATGAACAAACATAAACAACGCGTCGACTTCACCAATCGGCGATGACATTTTCTCCCAGCCGACGACATCGACTTTAATATCGGGCGAACCGCCCCGTTTTTCACCGAGATCAGCTTTCAACCGTTGCGACCAAGAATCGCCAGCGCGCATTGGAAAACGGAAACGCTCAAGCGGCGGATCAAAATATCGCGTTTCACCGCTCATCAATGCGCCTTGCGCGACCAACACGGGTTGCCGCCAGATTTCGGTACGTTCATCGTTGACGTATTCTCCTTGGCGCGTAATGTGAACGGTAATACCGCTTGCGTCGATCGATGTGATTTCATGTGTTTCCCGCCAGACGACCGGCTGGCGATAACCATCTTCGACGTGATACACCCAGCGGTCACCGACACGATAATCCGGCATTCCCGCGACACGGGAAGGATCATTATCCAATCCCATCATCGACGCGCAGCCACACAACAAACAGGTCAGCAGCAAAGTCACCGTTCGCTTGAAAGAAAGTAAAGCAATATTAGTCATCATGTTTCTTTAGAATGTACAATAAGCGCCTCTTCAAAATCACATGCTGCCGCTACGTCAACGCTTTGTAAAATAAAATATTCCATTAATTTTTTAATTTAAGCAAAACGCTGGAATTTACCGACGTTTTGGAAAAAATTGATCATATCGGTTTGTCGGTGATCGCGCCTTCGCTGGCGCTCGAAACTAAGCGCATGTATTTTGCCAGCAATCCTCTCGTGTAACGCGGTTTTGGCGGTTGCCATTTCGCTCGCCGTTCCGTCAAGATTTCTTCGTTAACGTTGAGTTGAATAAGCAAGCGGTGCGCATCTATCGTGATTGAATCGCCCTCTTCGACGAGTGCGATCATACCTCCGGCATACGCTTCTGGCGCGACATGACCAACCACCATACCCCACGTGCCGCCGGAAAAGCGGCCGTCGGTGATCAGTCCGACCGATTCGCCCAATCCTTGTCCGACCAACGCGGAAGTCGGCGCCAACATCTCCTGCATTCCCGGACCGCCTTTGGGTCCTTCGTAGCGGATCACTACCACATCGCCCGCTTTGATTTTACGCGCCATAATCGCTTCCATGCACGCGGCCTCCGAATCGAACACCCGCGCCGGTCCGGTGATCGACGGATTTTTGAGTCCGGTGATTTTGGCGACTGCGCCGTCGGGCGCGAGGTTGCCGCGCAGAATTGCCAGATGCCCCTCGCTGTACAACGGTTGATCAAACGGGCGAATCACTTCCTGATCGGCGCGTGGTGTCGGTAGCACATTTGCCAATTCTTCGGCGAGTGTCTTGCCGGTGATGGTCAAACAGTCGCCGTGCAGCAAATTCTTTTCGAGCAATATTTTCAACACTTGCGGTACGCCGCCGGCGCGGTTGAAATCGACCGCGACGAAGCGTCCTGACGGCTTGAGATCGCAAAGCACCGGTACGCGACGGCGGATACGCTCAACATCGTCCAGCGACCATTCGACTTCCGCCGCCGCCGCGATTGCCAAATAATGCAACACCGCGTTAGTCGAACCGCCGGTTGCCATGATGAGCGACATCGCGTTTTCAATGGCTTTTTTGGTGATGATATCGCGCGGCTTGATATCGTGGACAATCGCGTTATACAACACCTTTGCCGAGAGCGCCGCCGAATCCGCTTTTTCGGGGTCGGGGCAAGCCAGTTGCGACGAACCCAAGATACTCATTCCGAGCGCTTCGAATGAGGACGACATCGTATTCGCTGTGTACATGCCACCACAAGCGCCGCTGGTTGGACAAGCATTCTTCTCGATGCCGATGAAGTCCTCGTCCGACATCTTGCCGGCGGCGTATGCGCCTACCGCCTCGAAAACGCTGACAATGGTCAAGTCTTCGTTTTTCCAACGTCCTGGCTTGATCGTGCCCGCGTACACATAGATCCCCGGCACGTTCATTCGCGCCAACGCGATCACGCCAGCAGGCATATTTTTATCACAGCCGCCGACGATCAACGCGCCGTCCATGCTTTGCCCGTTGACTGATGTTTCGATGGCGTCGGCGATTACTTCCCGCGACACCAACGAATATTTCATCGCTTCCGTACCCATGCCAATGCCATCGGTCACTGTTGGAACGCCAAACACTTGCGGCATTGCGCCGACTTCTTTCAACGCGACGATGGCGCGATCCACCAGCGGTTGAATGCCGGAATTGCACGGGTTCATTGTACTGTGTCCATTAGCGACGCCGACGATAGGCTTGCTGAAATCATCATCACCAAAGCCTACGGCGCGCAACATGGCGCGGTTGGGCGAGCGGGCGACACCTTCGGTAATAAAACGAGAACGGCGGTTATAGCGCATGAGAAACTCCTAAAAAACTGATGCAAAGATAGAAGCCGACGATAACATTGTGTTCGCTTTAAGACAACACAGCGTTGAATGGGAAACAGAGATACTCCGCAGGAGCGGGATCATCGAACGTCAGAATACCTTGTGTATTCTTAGAACTTATCCGTAAATAATGTTAATTTTCGCAGGAACTTTCTTGTTATTGTAAGTTATAACTTTCCGATGAGTTTATAACGTATCTATGCTCGACATCGACGCCCGGCGTATAAGTCTTGTGCAAACGATATAGCGGAATAGTTCCCGATTCCTGCTTCGTATAGATATATCCTACATAACCATCGTCTTGCCAGCCATCGCTTAAAACATAAGAAATATCAGCATCGGCATGCGACATAAAATGATTATGTATGCTTCCATTATAAAATCTTCTGAATTTCTTTAAGCTACTATGAAACTGTATTTTTTCAACCTTGCCAATAGTTCCTACATTAGTATAACCGATACTCAAGGAATACTGATGTTCGCTATAATTTGTGGTCATATAGGTATCGTACTTATTGACTGTACGAGACTATACATAGGCATAGTATCAGAGCAAATCGTGATCGCTGGCGCCGTAACTTTCATTATCAACGCCTTTGCGGTTGTTCCGCCGCTACCATGGCAAGTCGCCGTCCAACGGTACCAGCTCGCCGTCATTTGCTGAAGTTGATTTCCCCAGTTATAGCTGGTACCCAGATTGAGATATTCGTACCACGGCGTGAAACTGCTGCCATTTGTAGACTTCTCGGCTTTGAGATTGCAATTATCCGCATACGTGCTTGTATACGCAAAAGTAAAACGATCAGAAGTTTGTTCATAGACTGTTCCGGAAACCACCTGATCATTGATTTTCCAAGAGACCTTGGGAGCGGGCGCTCCGGGCGTACTGGTCTGATAGCCAATATAAAATTTCCTAAATACATTATCAGCTTGTCTTTCTCCAACGCAGCTAATTGATACACGATATGCAGCAATTCCCGGATTCAAAGGACCATGCATGCCAAAAATGCAGCCTCTTTCGTGGTTGCCGTGCAAATCCGCTGTATTGCCTTATGGGTCAAAATTTCGTGGCGACACTGTCTTAGCTGGTGGCGTATTGAATCCCAACAAGATGGCCAATGGCAACAGAGACGTCATATAGATGAAAGGCTTCTGCCAGATGATCTGCTGCTGGACGGAAAACCGTATAAACGCATAATCTCCATGTGTGATTTTGTTACCTGTAATAGGATGGAAAATTTATTCATTCCCGCAACTTTTCACATTGAGACAGCGCCTAATTCATGGGAAACCAGAAAAATGACGTGAGAATTGCGTATCATCGGCGAGGGTATGTTTCGTGATTCACGTTGTGCGTTTTTGTTATCCCCAAGATTTGAGATTGATTTTGAAGCAATCATTGGTAGGGAATTGCCTAACATTTCGTTCCAGAGGGACGCGCTGCAAGCAGTGCGCTTCTGAACTCCAGCGTGATGGAGAGGTTGCGATGCCCCGTTTTGCCTGTGGCCGTTTCGAGCTGGATTTGTCCGTTCCCCGCATCATGGCGATCATCAATCTGACCGATGATTCATTTTCCGGCGACGGCCTGAGGGGAGATGCCGCCGCCGCGCTGCGACGGGCGGAACAGGCGCTGGAAGAGGGCGCTGAAATTCTCGATCTGGGCGCCGAATCGACCCGTCCAGGTTGTGACGCGGTTGCCGAAGCACAGGAGGTCGAACGCATCGTGGCGGCGGTCGAGGCCCTACGCCGCCTGGATGCGCCACTGTCGGTCGATACCCTGAAACCAGCGGTGATGCGGGCGGCGTTGGCCGCGGGCGCGGACATGATCAATGACATCAACGGCTTCGAGGCTGCGGGCGCGGTCGACGCGATCGCGGGCAGCGCCTGCGGGCTGTGCGTGATGCACATGCAGGGCGAGCCGCGCACGATGCAGCACGCGCCAGAATATGTTGATGTCGTGAATGAGGTGGCGGATTATCTCGCGGGCCGCTTGCGGGCGCTCGATGCCGCCGGGGTGGCGCGCGAACGCATTGTGTTCGATCCCGGTTTCGGCTTCGGCAAGAACGTGGCCCACAATTACAGCATGCTCAAA
>JAISYH010000037.1 GCA_031270015.1 Burkholderiales bacterium
ATTCGTTCTGCTTCGATTCGTTCTGCTTCGATTCGTTCTGCTTCGATTCGTTCTGCTTCGATTCGTTCTGCTTCGATTCGTTCTGCTTCGATTCGTTCTGCTTCAAGAAGGTTATCGGAAGAAAACGATTCCGCCTTTTCAGGCTCTTCGACATCAGCAATGGGCAAAAACGAAAACCTTTGGTAAGCATTATCGCTTTCGAGCGAGTTTTCAGGAAGCTCGGAAATATTGGGTTTTATATACTCGGTCGGCTCCTGTTTTATTTCTTGTTGCGGCTCTGTCAGAGTAACGACACCTTCAAGCCGCGGCAGTTCTTCTTGTCGCTTTTGTAATTCTATCGGTTCTCGCGATTTGTCCTTGATCGGCGGTTCTGGCGGATCCGCTGCTTTTGAAGCTTGTTCTTCGACGTTCGATAAAATGTCTTGGACTGAAAGAGACGTCAACGCAAAAGAATCCGACGAACGCCGATTCCTTCGCATGATCTCGTCAACTCGATTTAATACCTCCTTGACGGTCATTCCCGTTCTGTATTCGTGGTGAGGAGAGTCGGACGACATAATATTAGTCATGCGCGGAGAGTTTATGCGTACGCAGCTCATAACCGCGCGCTTTATAAAAATGGTAACGTTGCCGTCCTTCGTTCAACGCTTCATCATCACCAGCGACGATTTCTGCCAAACGCTCAAAGCGACTGAAAAAAGAAGGCGGTTGCGATTGCAAATTGATCAACACCACAGCGGGACCATCATGTTCCAAACGATGATCCAATAGGATCGGCGTTTCTCCAGAAAGCGAGCTGTTCAAACAGCAATGCGGAAGAAAATCATGCGGAGGTTCGATCCATAAACGTTTATCCAACTTATCCGTCATCGCTTCGTCCTTCGTCAACACGCGCACATTTCCATATTGCGCATAGGCTTTACGTACCAATTGTATGGTAACCGCCAGCGGATCGGCAATATGGGTATAAAAATCAATTACGGTCATGTCGTCAACTGTAATAACGTTCTCGCGATAACAACCAGTTCACCAGCAATGGCACGGGACGACCTGTCGCGCCCTTTTCTTTGCCTTCTTTCCACGCGACGCCAGCAATATCGAGATGCGCCCAATCGTATTTTTTTGCGAAGCGGGACAAGAAACAAGCCGCCGTGACGCTACCCGCCGCGCGTCCGGCAACATTTGCGATATCGGCAAAGTTGCTCTTCAATCCTTCGTGATATTCGTTCCACATCGGCATCGCCCAGGCGCGATCCGCCGCATCGTCGCCGGCGTTGACTAGCGAACGCACCAGCGCATCGTTATTGC
The DNA here is from genome assembly GCA_031270015.1 of Burkholderiales bacterium. Lineage (GTDB taxonomy): Bacteria > Pseudomonadota > Gammaproteobacteria > Burkholderiales > Casimicrobiaceae > UBA931. The sequence goes on from JAISYH010000037.1 coordinate 1,309, forward strand.
CGAACACACCACAAGCAATATGTCCAAGCGCAACGACCATCGCTCCCGTCAACGTGGCGATATCGACCACCGCTTCGGGATCGAAACGCTCGGCGTACGTCAGCGCGTCCGCCAATATCAAACGCCCTTCGGCGTCAGTATTCAAAATTTCTATCGTTTGTCCGGAAAGGCTCGTAACGATGTCGCCCGGTTTGGTTGCCGATCCCGACGGAAGATTTTCGCACGCAGGAATCAATCCGATCACACGGAGGTCTGGTTTGAGTTCGGCAATCGCCTGAAAAGCGCCGAGCACGCTTGCCGCGCCGCACATGTCAAACTTCATGTGATCCATATCCACAGCGGGCTTCAGGGAAACCCCGCCCGAATCGAAGGTAATGCCTTTGCCGATAAGCACGATCGGCTTGATATCCGCAACGTCTCGGCGATACTCGATCTTGATGAACTGCGGCAACATTTCACTGCCCTTTGCCACCGCCCAGAAAGCCCCCATGCCTTCTTCTTTGATTTGTTGTTTATCAAGCGCCGTTACTTCGATCTCCTGATATTGTTTCGCCAGCTGCCGCGCTTGTTCGACAAGATACACGGGAGTACAAATATTGCCGGGTAAATTGCCCAGATCACATGCCAGCTCGACGCCTTTGGCAATCGCCTGTCCGCGTGCCATCGCCACTTCGGCAACCAGCAAATCAGAACGCAGGGGTACCATCCACGTCAGCTTACGCAATGGACGGCGAACTTCCTCGGTTTCGGTTTTCAGTCGCGCAAAACTGTAAACGGCTTCGTTTGCAGCAAGTACCGCATGCTCGACTTGCCAACTGACTTCCCGTTTACGTACTTTTTCTTCTGTTAAACACACTACGGCTTCATAAGCGCCTGTTTCGTTCAAAAATTTGACCGTGCTGCGAACCGCCGTACAAAATGCTTCTTCCCTGAAGTCGCGTTCACGCCCTAAACCGACCAACAACACGCGATCACTCAGCGTATTCGGGACGTTATACAACATCAGCGTCGTCCCCAAGCGTCCTTCCATATCGCCGCGCCGAACGATATCACTGATGTACCCTTTCGACACTCGATCAATACGTTCCGCCGCCAACGTTAATCTGCGCTTATCAAATACGCCAACCACCACACAAGCCGTACGCTGTTTCTCGGGGTTGCCGCTTTTTATGGTAAATTCCATCTTATCCTCGGTTTGTTGAATTTTATGGAAATAAATTTTCTTTGCTTATTATCGGCAAATATTACCCCAAAAGTCAAAATTACTTACATCAATCATCATTTCTAGAGCATGATTTTTAAGCGTAGCCTCATCCGTGAATTAACAATCTCTTCAGCCGGTTTGTTTGTTGTCGCTCTGGCGATACTTTTCACCAATTTGATCTTGCGTCTACTAGGGCGCGCCACTGGCGGGAGGCTTGTTATTGAAGGAATTCTGCCCATGCTGGGCTTTTACGTCTTACAATATTTGCATATCCTGCTCGTCATCACGCTGTTTTTGGCTGTCCTGCTGACACTGACACGCGCTTACCGCGACAACGAAATGATCGTTTGGTTTTCGTCTGGGCAGCCGCTTTTGGCATGGATTCGTCCTATTCTCGCATTTGCCGCGCCGTTCCTTTTTACGACACTGATTTTATCGCTCTTTCTAACGCCTTGGGCGCAACAACAACGCCAACAATATGAACGTCAATTAGAAAACCGCGACGAAATCTCAATGCTGGCGCCTGGTCTGTTCCGCGAATTCAATCGCGCGGGATTGGTCGTTTATATCGAAAGTATCAATACATTCACCGGCACAATCAAAAATATCTTTTTACAATCTATCGACAAATCGAAAAGCGAAACGCTTTCAGCACGTTCAGCATTCATCGAATACCGCTCCGATGGAACACGTTTTCTAGTCATGGAAAATGGTAATCGCCATGTCGGCACGCCCGGAAAAGCCGATTACCAGATCATCGAGTTTGCCCAGCTTGGTCGCCTCATCGAACCTGCCGAACGCGTACTCGTCGAACCAAGCATCCGCGCCATGCCAACGTTAAGACTCATCTCCGCCTCAACCGCGCCCGAACGCGCCGAATTATTCTGGCGCTTTTCCGTACCACTGATGGGATTGATGTTGACACTTTTGGCTCTCCCTTTAGGCTACGTCAATCCACGCATGGGGCGCTCGTTTAATATGATCGCCGCCGTCTTAATTTACATGTTGTATTCAAACAGCCTCAACATTCTGCAAGGACTGATTGCGCACGGGAGATTATCGTTTTGGCTCGCGCTTACCATCCCTCATGTTACCGCGCTAATACTGACATTGCTCCTGCTCCGATACCGTATTCAAATATTTTCTTTTTGGCGTCGTGGAACATACGTTGCGCCCGTCGGCACACAGCAGGAAAATAAATCATGAATACGCTGCAACGTTATCTCTGGCGCGAAATTTCGCTAGCGAGTCTGTTTCTGGTCTTTGCGCTAGTGCTTATATTTGCCTTTTTCGACGTCATCAACGAACTCGGAGATATCGGGCATGGGCGTAGTCTATCTTCAGTCTTTCTTTATGTTCTACTCAAAGTGCCTTCTCGCTTTTATGAGCTTGCTCCGGTCGCGGCGCTCATTGGAACACTTTATGTTTTGGCACAACTCGTCGCCAATTCCGAATTTACCGTCATGCGCGTTTCAGGGATGTCCCTGTCACAAGTTTGCCGCGCCATCATTCAAGTCGGTATACCCATCGCACTGGTCACTTTCCTTGCCGGAGAATTTCTATCGCCGCCTGCCGATAGAATCGCCCACGCACTGCGTAGCGCGGATCGATCCGCCGCCAAAGAAATGATCGCTCAACAATTCTCATCGGGATTTTGGTTTAAAGAAAATAATACCTTTGCTAATATTCGCGCTGCGACCGCGTCGCATGTGCTAATGGATGTCTTTCTCTACGAATTCGACGACCAAATGAAGCTGCAAAAAATCCGTACGGCGAAACGCGCCATATTCTTGGAAACCCAAACCGCCTGGGAAATGGAAGGCGTCGTCGTCACTGATTTTATCGACGGTAACACCAAAGTTTACGAAGAACCAGAATATCTCTGGAAAACCGTGTTGCGCCCGTCGATCCTTACTGTCTATCAAATTCCGCCCGAACAACTCGAACTTAAAACATTATTCGACAACATCGGTATTCTGCAAAAAAGCGCGCAAGACACCGCGCGTTTTGAAGTTGCGCTATGGGTCAAAATCGTTTACCCCATCAACGTTTTCGTAATGATGCTGCTGACGCTGCCCTTTGCCCAATTCCAAAGTCGCCAGAGCGGTATCGGCATCCGATTGTTCGTCGGCGCAATGCTGGGACTGACCTTTTTCCTTGTCGGTCGTTTATTTTCTTATCTTGGCGTACTCAATCACTGGTCACCGCTGATTTCTGCGTTTACGCCGTCGGTACTATTTTTGGTATTGACGTTTTGTTTACTGTATCGTCAAGAGCGGAAGTAAGATTGGTCCTGAACATCGGGGCTGGGCTGGTCTTATGCCTCATTACGATTCAATCATGATTCATGCGATTCAATTTCGATGATTGTTTGCCGCCAATAAAAAAACGCCCCGGCGTACTTGCCGGGACGTTTTGGTGTGGGGTGCCTGACAATGTCCTACTTTCGCACGCGAGAAAGCGTACTATCATCGGCGTACTGTCGTTTCACGGTCCTGTTCGGGATGGGAAGGCGTGGGACCGGCAGGCTATGGTCGTCAGGCGTAGAAGGTCGGAAA